>JANNKF010000069.1:0-2493 GCA_031396165.1 Bacteroidales bacterium
TTTCTTTGAGCCACCACATTATCACCGTCCTTTTGCTCGTGAAATAAACGACCTCCAACAAATGTTTGTAGTACAGAAGGGTATAGTAGCCGTCCAGCTTTACAACGACAATGGTGAAATGTTCCGTGAAGTTACTTTGAATTCCGGCGATGCGATTGTGTTGATCCACGGCGTACACTCCATTCGTGTGATCGAGGATATGCAATGTATTAGTATTAAGCAGGGCCCTTTCCTTGGAACCGAATATGACAAGGTTAACGTGGAGATTAATAAATGAACCCCTCTATGAGCCAATAATTGGTGGTAATGAGATAGATGTCCTTCAATATCACAAAATACCCGTCGCACTGTTTTGTTTCTACAGTGCCATTTGATCCATTGCTGCGCCATTAAAGAGGTTCTTAAGTGAGATGTTGTTTAATCGGTGGAAGTGGTTTTATCGGTGCACAAGTTGCTAAATTGCTGGAGGAATCAGGCCGAGAGGTTGTTGTTTTTGGTCGCGAAGCCAAGCCTAGGCGTAAATTGCCGGAAAAGGTTAAGTATGTATCAGGAGATTACAATAACCGTTTGCAACTCCAGGAGGTTATTTCTGGTGTGGAACAAGTGATCGATTTTGCTTACGCTACTGTCCCCAAGACAAGTTTCGAAAATCCTGTTTTTGATATTCTTTCAAATTTGCCTTCGAGCGTAGGGTTATTTCAAGAAGTTGTGGCAGCACATATTCATAAACTAGTCGTAGTTTCATCAGGTGGCACGGTATATGGGATAGCAAATTCCATACCAATTACTGAAGATCACCCGACTAATCCTATTTCGCCCTACGGAATTACAAAGCTTGCTATTGAAAAATATGCAAAAATGTATGCGGCCGTAGATAAATTGCCAGTCATAGTGGTTAGGCCAGGAAATGCTTATGGAGAAGAGCAAGCCGCATTTACGGGACAGGGATTTATCGCAACAGCCATTCAATCCATCCTAATGAGGAAAAAGATTGATGTTTTTGGTTTACGCGGGACAATTCGTGACTATTCACATGTTTCGGATATTGCAAGCGGTATTATTGGGGCTCTTGATTTTGGGCAGCCAGATGAGATTTATAATATTGGATCTGGGATCGGTCATGATAACATTGAAATTCTAAACATTATCAAACCATTTGTAGAACAAGCCGGCTACAACATCAATGTTAATTTGTTGCCGCACAGAGAATTTGATGTCCCTGTCAATATTCTCGACTGTAGTAAGCTGAAATCTGTTGCCGGGTGGGAACCAAGAGTGTCTTTTGAGAATGGTTTAAAATGGATTTGGGATGCGGCACTCAAAAACTTTATTAAGTAATCTTGTTAGAGAGTGATTCTTAAGCTCAATCACAGCCAAGAAAAAAGATCATTAACTTCAAAAACTTAGGCCCAAAGATTTTTGAAAGGTATTTCCACCTGATTTTTGTATTTTCATAAGTGAATAGCTCTTATGCGAAACAGTCTCTATGATAGCTCGGCGATTTACTAAGGACGTAGTATTGAAATAGTTTGGAAAGATGGTACGCCTTATGCTAATTTCTTATTCATAGTGTCCATGTTGCGTGTGGTTGAAGATATACAATGTATCAGCATAAAACAAAGCCCATTTCTTGAGATAAAATATGCAAAGTCGAATTTGAGGCGAAAAAATGAAAATTCCAGTTTTTGAACCAGTGATCGGTGAAGAAGAGATTGATTCTGTTGTTGCAGCGCTCCGCCGTGGAGAAATCTCCGGTACATTTGGAAACGCCTTAACAGATTTTGAAAATGGGTTTGCAGAATATTGTGAAAGTAAATATGGCGTCGCGGTAAGTAATGGTACTACAGCGCTTCAAGTTGCAGTCGCCGCAGCAGAGATTGGCCCTGGAGATGAAGTGCTGGTCAGTGCTTGCACAAACATTGCGACAGCCTTGGGTGTAGTCCATAACGGCGCTACTCCCGTACCCGTTGATTCAGAGAACGTTACCTGGAATTTGAATTTGGATTTGATCGAGGACCTGATCACCCCGCACACAAAGGCTATTATCCCGGTTCATCTCTATGGTCACCCTGTAGATATGGATCGCCTTATGGAAATTGCCCATAAACATAACTTGATCGTGATCGAAGATGCCGCTGAAGCACATGGCGCCACAGTTCGTGGGCGTAAAGTGGGCAGTTTTGGAGCTATGTCTTGTTTTAGTTTTTACGCGAATAAAATAATTACAACTGGCGAGGGGGGGATGGTCTTGACCAACGACGAGAGACTAGCCGAGCGCCTGCGGCTACTACGCAATCTTGGTTTCACTACGCCCCGTTTTCGTCATGAAGTGGCTGCATATAATTTCCGCATGACCGGATATCAAGCCGCCATGGGTGTTGCCCAGCTTAAAAAAATCGAGTCGATTATTTATGAAAAACGTCGAGTTTCTCATACTTATAAACGCTACTTAATCGATGTTAGAGGTTTGCAGCTTCCTGCGGAATTGGATTG
>JANNKF010000083.1:0-5670 GCA_031396165.1 Bacteroidales bacterium
AATATAAAGGGCTGATCCTGCAATAAACAGGAAAAGTAATTTAATACTGAAAATTGCAAGTACAATGCCGAACACGACAATGTTGAAAAATGAAAACAGAATACTAAGGCTTGTAGAAGTCAGAAACTCCTCGATCCGGTTGTTGTCTTCAATTCGCTGAAGAATATCTCCCGTCAGTTTAGTGTCGAAGAATGAGACCGGGAGCGACATAAGCTTCTGAAGAAACCCCGAGATTATTGCAACGTTTACCCTCGACCCGATATGAAGCAACAACCAGCCACGGATAAACTCAACTGACATCCTTCCAATTACGAGTGAAAGCTGAGCAAAAAGTATGAGATATATAAAACCAATATTGCCATTGTTCAATCCAATATCAATAATTGACTGAGTGAGGAATGGAATAACAAGTTGTATACAACTGCCAAGCAATAAGCCCAGGATAAGCTGAAAAAAGTACCTTCTGTAAAGTCTGAAATATTTGAATAGAAATCTGAATCCGGTTGATCTTTCCTTTTCATTCTCCGAATCATACAGAGAAGGAGTAGGTTCAATGATTAAAACCAATCCCGTTTGTTT
Source organism: Bacteroidales bacterium (assembly GCA_031396165.1). Lineage (GTDB taxonomy): Bacteria > Bacteroidota > Bacteroidia > Bacteroidales > VadinHA17 > LD21. The sequence continues at coordinate 580 of JANNKF010000083.1, forward strand.
ACCATTACTGATAGTTGAGGCCCAGTTTCTTTCAAACTCAGCCCGGTTTAATTTAATCAGTCCAACTGCAGGGTCAGCAATCCATATCTTATCATCCTTTATTTTATATACAACAACAAAATGTTTCTGGCGCCAGTGTACTATACAAGGTAAAGGGACATTCTCTTTTAGAAGTTCAAGGGGCACTTTTACGCCAATAGTTCTGAATCCCAGGGAGTCAGCCGCCTCTGACAGTCCCAGGAATGATACTCCCTCTCTGGTTATAAAGCATTTCTTTCTCAGGGAATCGAGTGAAAAACTTTTTTTGTAAAACCCCGCAACCATCTTAAGACAAGCGGGTCCGCAGTCCATAGCATCGGGTTGTTTTACGAAGGGGAAAGACATTTTCAAAAAAGACAAGTAATTTATTATGATAAGTAAAGATATTTATAATTTAAATATTATTAGTCCAAGTGTCAGTCAAAATCGCAGCATGCGCATTTCAAGGTCAGAAAATCGAATACGGAAATTGTATATTTGCCTTTTCTATTTCTTAACCGACGGGGTTGTTTAAAAAGTATTCAGATATAAGCATAATTGAAGGAATTCGTCAGCAGGATGACAGGATTCTTAACTGGTTGTATGACAATTATTTTAAACAGGTTAAGAAGCATGTCCTAAACAACAGCGGTTCATCTGACGATGTTTCGGATGTTTTTCAGGATTCAATAATTGCACTCTATAATCAAATTTCAGATGGAAAACTAAGTCTCAAATCAGACCTGAAAGGATATTTTTTTGGCATAGCTCGCAACCTGTGGAGCATTCAGCTGAGGAGGATGCAAAAAACAAGTGAGCAGGAGGTTGAGATAACAGAGTTAGCTGACATAACAGCTTTTGAATCAACAGAAGATCATACACTTGAGAGATTAGTAAGTCATGCATTTTCGAAATTAAAACCAGACCAGCAATTGGTACTTAACCTATTCTCGGAAGGTAATTCATTTGAGGACATTGCAAAAAAAATGGGCCTCAAAAACGAGACTTATGCCAGGCGAAAGAAATACCTAAGTAAAGAAGCAGTACTTGAATTATTGAAAGAAGATCCTGAATATCATGAATATCTGCGTCTTCTTTGATAAAAAACTACTGTTAATAAAATAACAATGAAAAGAATTACAGCAGCCAGAATCCAATATCTATTATAGTATAACGGATCATTATTCCCATAAACAACCAGAGTCGACCAAAAATATGGATGTGACCTTAACTGGTCAGAATTCTTTAAATATTTTGTCCTGGCTTTCCGTAGTGCAACACTTTTTGAGTATCCCTTTTTAAGATTACTGTAGAACATCTTCACAATTTCAGTCCCTGATCTGTCTTCTATCTCCCACATAGACATTACAACCGACTGGCTGCCTGAATAAATAAACCCTCTTGCCAGACTTAGGATACCTTCCCCTGAATATAGTATTCCTGAACCTGTGTTACACGAACTCAGCACAACCATTTTTGCTTTAAGCGGCATACCATAGATCTCATAAGTTTTAAGGAACCGGTCTTCAAGAGTATCCGATCCGGCGCTAAAAATAAGTGCGGAGTTCATCTGATCTCTATCATTAAGGAGCGTATGCATTGCCAGATGCAGAATATTATAATTACCTGATTCTTTTTTAAATGATGATTCACTGGCTTCAGAATTTTCATAAAGTTTTCCCCCTGTAATATCTGTAACATATTGTGCCTCAAGTCTGGCATATGGAAGATCGTGCAGTACACCACTCTGAACCTGCCGGCTTAAATAGACTGACTGAATATCGATATTTCCCGGATAATCCGGAGCGAATGCCATAACCTTGTTTTTAAATCCGTAATTCTCCCTGTCAGTTTCTGCCATGAACGTTGCCGAATAGGTGTAAGAAATATCAAAATTATCCATCACATACGGCACAGAGCGATATAATTGCTTCGTGTCAGAGAATTCACCTGATGGAAGAGTTTCGAATGGAATATATGAAAGTATATTATCTGGTGAGATTATTAACCGTTCGGAAATAAGAAAGGGAAGGATAGGTTCAATGAGTGTCTTGTAGAGATCAAAACCGGTATCATTATATTGCTTAAATGAGGCAAATGCATCTTCTGAAGGCACCGGTTTAGTAAGCAGGTTTCTGTATTTTTCAATATTTTTTAATAAATCGGATGAAACTTTAGTAGCAATAATTTGTTTGAATTTCCGGTTGGCCACGAAAATATACAGAACAGTATCTGATAATAAGTAGTTTATATAATTCCCGTTTCTGCCAACGATATGGTTAATATCATTAAGTGAGGCGACACGCGTATTATATTTTATTGCGTAGTATTCCGGGAAATTATGTTCAATAACAAGAATCAAAGAGTCACGCAACCGAATGTTCTTAAGAAGATTTTCGCTTAAAGTTTTTAACACACTCTTGTCCGGCTTATTTCTGAATGACGCTTCGTTAATCCTGGAATGCAATACTCCAATTTCATTTTTAAGACGAAATTCATAATTCGCAATATCCGGAGGGATTCTGAACTGTATAGCTTTTAGTTCCCTTGTCGAAGTCAATAAGCCTGCTACCTTAGCCTTTTCCGAAAATTCAAAAACTTTCTCAAGATATTTTTTATCAGATGTTATACTATAAAGTTTATGATAATCCCCTATTGCAGCAAAGTATGCATCCCTGTAACGGTCACCGAGTATTAACCGGCTGTCATCTTCACTTATATTTATCCTCATCTTTTCCAAAAGAGCCACAATTAACTCAGCTGTTGAAGCCGAAGCTTCAAGAAACTTCAGGTTATTACTTTTTTTATCGAGATTTGAAAGAACCAGGTGTTTTGTTCTGAAAAGATTTAGTGACCTCAGGTCGGGTTTAATTGTATTAATATCCGGATTATTGAAATCTCCGGTTGCTTCTTCAGTTTTATAGCTGGAAGTTATAAGTTCCTGTATTATCCCGATTGCTTTCAGATATTCACCCGATTGAGCAAGCGATTGAGCGTAACCTGTATAAATATTCGATTTTAGTAGAAGATCATCCGGATTTCTCTGCGTGTAATCCATGCACAACGAATAATATACCAATGACATATTAAAATCAAACTTATACTCCCCCAGAAACTCAGCATAATTATATAGTGCCTGATTATACAACTGAGACATTTTCACTGAATCAACAGCAGCTTTCTTAATCAACAGTTTTATTAGTTCTTCTCCCTTGCTTATATTGCCACTTTTAGCCAGTGTTGTTGCATAGTTATTTACTATGTTAAAACTATAGGATGAGTTCTCTGTCATTTCGAGAGCAAGTTCAACGCCCATTTCATAATACTCAACCGACTTATCCAATAGTCCCAGGGATTTATAAGTACTGGCAAGGCTGTTAATTAAATTAATATAACTTATCCCATTGTTAATATGGAGATCATTATAAATGGATAATGCCCGTTCATAATAAATTTTTGCCTTTACGAAATCAGTAAGTTTGGAGTAGCTCGCACCCAGATTATCATACAGATTAGCAATTGAAGCGGGGGAAATACTATCAGTTTTAGTATTAGCTATAGACATGGCAGTATTCAGACATGATATAGCTATTTCGTGTTGATGAATTTCAATATAGGAGGAACTCATCGACAGGTATGGATCAATAAGTTCAATGCTTTGGTCACCATAAAGGCTGGTGAAAATGTGCAAAGCTTTTTTTTGAGATTCTATAGCACTTTGAAAATTCCCCAATTCTCTGAATGTTTTCCCCATATTGTAGGTCGCTCTTCCCAGGCGGAGATCTGATATTTTTAACTTTTCCCTGATCCCGATCGATTCCTGAAAATTTGAGAGTGCAGAGGTAAGATTGTTGGTTAGGAGGTAATAAACACCTGTAAGATAAAATGAATCAGATTTAATTTTACTTTCAATAACAATTGAATCAGTATTTTTTTTAATGCGGTATATCAGGAAAACAATACTGTCCAAATCACTCTGTCCTGCTTTATTATCCCTTAGCAGAACTATTAGAGGCAATAATTGTGAATTCAGGTTTTGAAGCACATTTTCAGTCTGGTACTGACCATCCTGATAGGCTAAGGATTCCGGATACTGCCATCCTTTATGATTTTCGGATTTAGTATCAACTTCTGTTGAAATTGAGAATGATCCATTGAGGATAGGTGAGCAAAACAAGACTAATCCCAACAGAGCAGGTTTGGCAAACATCTTAAACCGGATTTGAAACAAATTCTAATCGCTAAATATCTCAATTAAACGCAATAAATCCAAATGGGAAGATTATTGCAAAAAATAGCTCTTGCAAACACCTGATTATCTGCATTATAAAAAATAAAATAAAAATAGTTGTTTTTTTCGTGTCACAAAACAGCACTTTCCGACACGTAGAAGTATAGATGAGAACTTAATAAGTTGAACCCTTCGAAAAAATTAAAAAATAAAACCATGAAAAACACTGACAGAAAATTTACCTATGACATCTTTATTCAATTTGCACTTTCAGAAGAAGAAATGAGTTTTGTGCGTGGTGGTGAAAGTGAAGATCCAACAAAGCCGGTTCCCGAGCCTGTTAAAATTTAATTAAGATTAAGATTCGGATTGAATAAGCATAAGGTTGCCTTTGAAACATTATTCTATCGGTATATTTGATGTTGGTTAATTAAATGCTTAATTGATTTGATTTTTAACGAGTAGTTTAAATAGTAAATAGTATGAGTATGAATACAATTGATTTTCCATATTTCATTGAACGGTACATTTCCGGAGAAATGAATGAAACAGAGAAAATATGGTTCGAAAAGGAGTTGGAGGGAAACATTGACCTTAGAAAAGAAGTTGAATTGCGAAAAAAGACTGAAGATCTCCTTAAAAGAAAGGATATAATCTCTTTAAGAAATAAACTTTCTGTCATAGAAAAAACAAGAGAGGAAAAAGAACATCTCAGATTGCCCCAAACCCGACTATACCTGCGTTTTGCTGCAGTAATTACTGTTATGGTTATTGTTGGAAGTGTCATTTTACTCGAAGAGCGAAATCTGAGCGCATCGCAGATTATGAAACGATATTACACA
>JANNKF010000085.1:0-18844 GCA_031396165.1 Bacteroidales bacterium
CAATTTTATGCGACGAAGTCACAGACTTCGCCGAACATGATTTTTCTTCTCTGATACCTTTTATAAGATTAACAATAATTAACTTTGCTCAACCTTATTGCTAAGCGAAGTTTGCAACTTCGCTTGAATATGTAGTATGAAACTGTAATTTATAGGCGACGAAGTCACAGACTTCGCCGAACATGAATTTTCTTCCTGCTTTTGTTTTTGTTCCTTTATCTTTTGTCTTTTTGAATATGATTTATCCCGAGAATTTCGAAAATAAAATAGGTTTTGACCGGATACGTAACCTGCTTATCGAAAAGTGTCTGAGTCCTATGGGGCTGGAGAGAGTTGATCAGGTTGAGTTTATGACTGATTTTAAATTGCTTGCACATGAGCTGTCGGCTACTTATGAATTTCAGCAGATTCTTCTTTTTGAAGATTTTTTCCCTGATGAACACTATTATAAGATCTCCGACTCGCTTAACAAAATAAGAATAGCTGGGACATTCCCCGAGGTTCAGGAGGTCTTTGATCTCAAAAGATCCCTTGAGACTGTCAAAACAATCCTTAATTTTTTCAGGAATAAGGATGCTGTTAAATATCCTGTGCTCAGTGAGATGTGCAGCTCTGTAAAAACATATCCTTACGTTTTGGAGACAATAGACAGGATTATTGACAAACGGGGAGTGATTAAGGATAATGCATCAACACGGTTAAAGGAGATAAGGGCTGAACTCGTCAGTAAGAGCATTCAGGTATCGAAAAGACTGAATGCAATTCTGAAGCAGGCACAGTCCGATGGAATTGTTGATTCCGATACCTCCGTTTCTATAAGGAATGGTAGAGGTGTAATACCGGTAAGCGCGTACGATAAACGAAAGATAAAAGGTCTTATTCACGATCAGTCGGCTTCAGGTAAAACAGTTTTTGTTGAGCCCGAGGAGATCGTGGAAATGAATAACGACATAGTTGAACTTGAATATGAAGAAAAAAGGGAAATAGTCAGAATTCTAACAGCTCTGGCAGATAACATAAGGCCATATATTGATGATCTCCTGGATGCAAACATTTTTCTTGGAGACATGGACTTCCTCAGAGCTAAGGCTTTGCTTGGTAACAGGCTTAGTTCAATAAAGCCTCCGATCGTTGACAAACCTTTTGTTTCGTGGCGAAGGGCAATGCATCCTTTGCTCACTCTTTCATTTGAAAAACTTCCGGGAAGAAAAGTTGTACCTCTTGAGATTGTCCTCGACGAACGCGACCGGATCCTATTGATTTCAGGACCAAATGCAGGTGGAAAATCAGTTTGTCTTAAAACAGTCGGTTTGCTTCAATATATGCTGCAGTGCGGACTGACGATACCTGTTGCCGAAGGTTCCGAAACAGGAATTTTTCAAAGTTTGCTAATCGATATTGGGGATGAGCAAAGTATTGAGAATGATTTAAGTACATACAGTTCGCATCTTATAAATATGAAACATTTCATTAAGTATGGAAATGAAAATACCTTAATTCTTATTGATGAATTCGGTACAGGTACAGAACCGATGCTTGGAGGGGCTATAGCTGAGGCTATTCTTGGTGAGCTGAACAGGAAAAAGGTGTTCGGAGTTATCACCACTCATTATACAAATCTTAAACATTTTGCATCTCTCACTGAAGGAATTATAAACGGAGCAATGGCATTTGATAATCACCTTATGCAGCCTCTGTTTCAGCTCACAATCGGGAAACCGGGTAGTTCCTTCGCCTTTGAAATAGCAAGAAAGATCGGACTCCCCGAAGAAATTCTGTCGGAGGCATCGGGCAAGGCAGGGGTGAAGAACATAAATTATGACAGGCATCTGAAAGATATTGCCCGCGATAAACGGTACTGGGAAACAAAAAGACAGAGCATAAGACAACAGGAAAAACGTCTGGAGGAGCTGATGGCCGAGTACGATGCGGAGTTATCAGGAGCCAAATCACTCAGGAAGGAAATAATAACAAAGGCTAAGGATGAGGCTCAGAATCTGCTTAAGGAGTCGAACAGGATGATTGAAAATACCATCAGGCAGATAAAGGAATCGCAGGCCGAAAAGGAGAAAACAAAAGAGATGCGTCAGCAACTGGAGGAGTTTAAAAACCAGGTTGTTGAGGAAACTAAACCAATTGAGACCAACTCGGAGGAGAAAATTGCCCTTCTGATTTCAAGGGCAAAAAGGATTAAACTGGATCCTGAACCAGTAAAGGAAAAGAGTCTGAAAAAAGTGGTGGCTGATCAGCCTCTGCGACCCGGTGATCCTGTAAGAGTGATAGATACAATGGCTGCAGGCGAGATTATTGCAATTGATGGAAAAAAAGTCCAGGTGGAAACCGGAAGTCTGACATTTTTCGTCCCGATAGACAGAATTGAACGAATATCCCGTGGCGAACTAAAGAAGAGTCTTAAATCGAATCAGCCGCAGAGAATGACAGACCCGGCAATTGCACAACGGAATATTAATTTCAAGCCTGAAATTGATATCAGGGGGGTAAGAGGAGAGGAGGCAATCAACCAGGTTCGCGAACTGATCGACAATGCATTGATCGTTCAACACAGGAACCTGAGGATCCTTCATGGCAAAGGGAATGGTATACTGCGTCAGCTTGTCAGAGAGTACCTGGGTTCACTGAATATTGTTAAATCTTTCCGGGATGAACATGTTGAATTCGGGGGATCAGGGATCACTGTTGTTGAAATGGATTTTTAAAGATTTGTATGGATCCCACGCGGGGGAATTGCCACTCTTTATCTAATCTTAATCTGTTTTTAATTCTGCTTCAGCATTTTAGAAATAGCTTTGAACTATGGAAGCACAACACTACCCGGTTACCGGAAATCCCCAGGACACAATTGACTTAATCAAATCTTATGAGCGTTTCGTTCCCAAACAGATCCTGGGAATACTTGGTAAAACTGATATAAGGGAGGTAAAACTTGGCGACCAGATTGAAAAAAATCTCACAATTCTATTCTCCGATATCCGTGACTTTACAACTCTTTCAGAGTCGATGAATCCAAAGGAAAATTTTGAATTCATTAATTCATATCTTAGTCAGATGGAGACATATATTACTGTCTACCATGGATTTATAGACAAATATATAGGAGATTCCATTATGGCAATTTTCCAGACAAGTGCTGATGATGCTATTGATTCTTCCCTCCTTATGCTTCAACAACTTTCTTATTATAATGAGGACAGAAAAAATGCCGGACAAAGACCAATAAATATAGGGATCGGACTAAATACCGGTTTATGCATGTTCGGTACCGTTGGTGGCTATGACCGTATGGAAGGAACCGTGATAAGTGACGCTGTAAACTTATCATCCAGGATTGAATCGCTCACAAAAAAATATGGTGTTCAGTTTCTTATCGGTGAGGGTACATTGAATAATCTAAAGAATCATGACAAATATTCATTCCGTTTTATTGACAGGGTAATAGTAAAAGGGAAAAATCAGTCACAGTCAATTTATGAGATTTTTAATAATGATACTCCGGAAATTAAAGAACTGAAAATTAAAACATTGCCACTATTTGAAGAGGCACTGGCATATTATCATTATAAACAGATTCCTTCATCACTGGAGCTTCTGAATATTGTACTGGATATAAATCCGGATGATAACCCTGCCAGGTTTTATGTTGAAAGATGCAAATCATATTTAAAGACAGGTTTTCATGAAAGCCCATGTGACCTTAATCATCTCATTGAATGGAATACCGAGTTTGAAGTAGGAAATCCGGTAATCGACCGTCAACATCGTCAAATGTTCAATGAATCAATAAAATTACTAAAGTCAATCGGGAAGGATGTAAGCTATGATGATCTTGAAAAGCTAATAACTTTCTTAAATGACTATATTATTAACCACTTCCGTACTGAGGAAGAATATCTGGCAAATCAGAATTATCCGTTTTTAGATCATCAGATCTGGCAACACCAGAATTTCATAAGGTCATTTGAAAATCTTAAAAGGGAAATTGCTTCTGACAGTCTTAGCAAAATCTATTTGATGTTCAGAATTCAGATACTTGTGATAGACTGGATCTTAAATCATATTCTGAAAGAGGACAGGCATTTCGGGAATTATTTTAAGAATAAAAGATGAAAGAATAGTTGTACGTTACGGTTTTCACTTAGTATTTCTTTAACTCACTTTTGAATCTCCCTTTATTCAACCATTGTATAAATACTGTGACCAGAAATCCGGTCAGGAATATTGCTGTTGTACCAAATACGATTGAAAGATAACTATGGAAAGGACTTGCATACTTTTGCAGTTCTGAACCTTTGAGAAGGATGGGGCTGAGGCTCATCCATCCGATAACAATTACGCCCGCTGCTACACCTGTGATTGCAGCCATGTTGTTTATCTTTTTTGAAAGATAACCCAAAAGGAATAACCCAAGCATCCCTCCACTGAATATCGAAGCCATTTTCCACCAGACATCAAGTGCACTTTGTACATTTATCATGGCAATTGCAACAATGATCCCGATAATGCTGAATATCAGAGATGAAGTGTACAGGATCTTCATTGATCTTTTTTCGGCAGCCTGATTATCTGATTTAATTTTAAAATAGTCATTCAGTAATACTGTTGCAGAACTGTTTACGCTGGTAGAAATCGTACTCATACCCGCCGCAAATATTGAAGCAATCAGAAGACCGGTCACTCCTGCCGGAAGGTTGTTTATAATGAAAAAGGGGAATACCCTGTCTGACTGAATTCCCACCGGTAGAACTCCAGGATGTTCTGTGTACCATGCGAACAGACCAGTTCCAATGAACATAAATAGTAAGGAAACGGGTATATATAATAGACCTCCATATAAAGCTGATTTCTTTGCTTCCTTCTCTGAAGTCGCCGTAAGATATCGTTGAACATAGTTCTGATCAATACCGAAGTTTTGCAGATTGATAAATATTCCGTATAATAATACAACCCAGAAATTAGAGGTGGTGAGGTCAACTTTCAGGCTGCCCAGGCTGAATTTGTCGTTCTCACCTGCAATCTGAAATAACTGTGCGGGTCCATCAGGCATAGAAAAGAGTAAAATGAATACACAAACCACAGCACCCAGAATTAATATTATTCCCTGTATGGCATCGGTCCAGATTACAGCCTGAATACCTCCTAACAGTGAGTAAACCATAACACTTAGCCCGGTAATAATAATAACTGTAATCATATCCCATCCGACGATTACATTCAGAGTGAGTGCCAGCAGATATAGAATTGTACCTGTTCTCATCAGTTGTGTCAGCAAATACATCATTGAAGCATAGATTTTTGCCCAACGGCCAAAACGTAATTCAAGATATGTATAGGCTGAAGGGCTGTTGACAGACCTGTACAGAGGAACAAAAAATCTCATGGCAATGTATGATGCGAAGGGCAATGAAAGGCTGAATACGAAAGGGTTCCAGTTTGACTGATACGCCTGTCCGGGAAGAGCCAGATAACTGATACTGCTGACAAAAGTTGCAAATATTGACATTGATATGGCCCAGGTGGGGATGTTTTGATTTCCCAGAGTGAAAGCAGAAGATGATTTGTTTTTCCTGTAAAAAGAGCTTCCGAAGAGTACTATTCCTGCCAGATAAACTACAAAAATGGTTATGTCGATAAACCTCATTTTATTGTTATTTTTTTAACAGTACTTAGATATTTATTTTATTTTTCCGGTTGATTCCATTTCGATCAATTATACATCAATTTTATAAATTTACCGTAAAAATTAACTGATTTTATTCCGTTGTTCCATTCCAGGATAAAAAAGTATTAATATTGTATAAGACCTAAAGAATAAACCGATGAAACCATTTTTAAAACAATTTCTGATAATAATTCTAGTTTTATTTTCCTTGTCAGCATGTAAAAATACAGGGAAGAAAACCGAACCTGCCTCTGATATATCGAATATGTATAAGCAGGAATGGGCTATCGTTATACACGGTGGTGCAGGTGCAATGTCGAAAGACAGGATGACACCGGAACTCGATAGCGCTTACAGGGCATCGATGCAGGAAGCACTCAGTACCGGAAAAGAGATACTGATAGCTGGTGGAACAGCCCTGGAGGCTGTTGAAAAGACAATAAACGTACTGGAGAATAATCCGCTTTTTAATGCGGGTAAAGGGGCCGTTTTTACTCACGATGGTAGAAATGAGCTTGATGCAGCAATCATGGATGGTTCAAACCTGGCAGCCGGGGCTGTGGCGGGTGTTACTGATATCAAAAATCCTATTACTGCTGCAAGATATGTTATGACAAATTCCCAACATGTAATGCTCACAGGTACCGGAGCATCACAATTCGCAAAGGAGCAGGGACTGGAAATTGTTCCTCCGGAATATTTTCGCACAGAAAAAAGATATAATGAACTGCAGGAGATCCTGAAGAGAGAAAAGAATGGTACTGTTGGATGCTGTGCTCTTGATAAATCTGGAAACCTTGCTGCCGGCACTTCTACCGGAGGTATGACGAATAAGAAATACAACAGGGTAGGTGATGCTCCGATAATTGGTGCCGGTACATATGCAAATAACTCAACATGTGCTGTTTCAGGAACCGGACATGGTGAATTCTTTATAAGGTGGACAGTTGCACATGATATATCCGCTTTAATGGAATATAAAGGACTTACACTTAATGAAGCTGCAGAACTGGTTGTAAATGATAAACTTGTGAAAGCTGGTGGGAGCGGGGGAGTGATTTGTGTTGATAACAAAGGAAATATTTCAATGCCATTCAACTCCGAGGGTATGTTCAGGGGATTTGCAAAAGCAGATGGTACGACAGGAGTGAATATTTATAAGGGTGAAGAATAAAAAAGGGAGTGAATATTCACTCCCTTTCCGGATATATCTTGAGTTTTGATGTTAGTTAAGCTTTACAGTTCCGTACGACGCTACTACTTTAACACTGGCTTCAGGGGATTGATTTTTACCCACAATGCCTGATACTTCATTTGAATTATTTTCAACAATCCGTCTCTGAGCACTGAAATTATCTTCGTTATATCTTAATCCCCCATATGATACTCTTGCATCAAGGTTATAACTTGCATCATCTTCAATACCGAGTCTGACACCCATGTATTTTGTTTGTACACTTATTGCATCAAATCCGGCAGGTATCCGTTCAATTGTAAATGAACCATAGGATCCGTCATATTCAAGTTTTTTTGTCAGAGTTCCTATATTGGTATCAGTGTAACCATTTTCAAGAACCAGATTGTTTATTGATTCAATTCTCAGATTGTCATACTTGCTTACACCTACTAGACTACTGGTTTCACCGAGGACTAGTTTTGAATATTTACAATCGAGAAGTATTGCCTGACTTTTATCAATAGTTGTGGTTCCGCAATATCTCATGTTCAGATCAAGCCAGCCTGTTTCCTCCACAGTGCCTTTTCCATATGCAATACTTAGCCTGCTGAGCGGCTTTACATTTCCCCTCGTAAGTTTCCCTGCAGAAATATCTCCGTATTTTATATCAAGGTTCAACAGACCGCTGAGTTCATTTATATCTGTGTTCCCATACCTGTTTGAAAGAGTCAGTGCAGTCTTAACTGGCATTTTAACAGTATAATCAATGCTGAATCTTCTTGAACTGCTACCCCATCCGGAGAAATTGAATTTATCATCGATAACTGTTTTTGCCGATACGAGATCGCCTGATTCGGAAAACACTACATCAATATACTCCAGAAGCTTTTCTGCCCGTTCAGTGCTTGGCATTTCAACAGTGACTTTAACATCAATAACAATCTGATCCTTATCCCAGCTTGTTATCAGCACATCACCATACTTATTGCTGATTTCAAGGGTTATATTCTCTCCTGCGGCAAATTCCTTGTGGAATTCTTTTGTTACTTCCTGTTGCGCTGATAAAGTAAAAGATAAAAGTAACAGCGGTATGAAGAGGAGAATTCGTGGCTTATAATCTGACTTTTTCATTTTCTGTCTTGTTTTGGTTTCCATTCCTTATTGTTCTGAGCTGGTTTACAATATAGTTCATGACCTCTATCTTCGTCTGATAGTGTTCGATCATTGCATTTATGATCCGTTCGTCATTCGGATTTGCCTTTAGTTCTTTCTGAAGAGAAACATAAACAGAATCCATGCTTTTCATTTCACTGACGAGCATTGTTTTTTGTTCAGGATTATTCTGGAAATCAAGGTTTACTATTTCTCCTTCCATGAGGTTCACCTGATGAATATAATAACTCTCGACCTCTTTATATTGCGGAGAAACCTGACCCAAGGTCATCCTGGCGCTTCCAGGGCGTATAAAGTGATCCCAGGTCCAGAGTGAGGAGAGTGTCACCAGAAGCGTTACCACGGCTGCTCTCAGCAGGTAAGGTACAATACTCATTTTGGGTGCATTCCTCTGGTTCCTGATTTCAAGTTTTATGCTAAATCTTTCAAAGTGACCATCCGATGGTTCAGTGCCTTCGAAAAGATCCTTGTTTCCCCTGATTATGTCTTCTATTGTTTTCATCCCTGATAGATTTTTCATTTTTGTTTTAATTCTGTGATGAGTTTCTGCTTTGCCCTTGAAAGCTGAGATCTTGATGTACTGCTGTTTATTGAAAGGATCTCAGCAATTTCATCATGATCGTAACCCTCGAGCAGGTAGAGTGAAAGTATTACCCTGTAACCATCGGGCAGCCTCTCAATTGCCTCTTTAACCTCTTCAACTCTTACATCAACCTCTTCATTTCGTGCGGAGTCATCGCCACTCTCATCCCTTATTCCAACATGTGATTCTATATCTTCAAAGACTGCTTTTCTTCTGTTCAGGGCATCAAGTGAACGGTTCACCACAATCTTCTTGAGCCATGCGCCAAAACTTACTGTTCCAGAATATGTATCAATCTTTTCGAAAGCCGACAGGAACGACTCCTGCATTATGTCCTCGGCTTCCATCGTGTCATTTACAATTCTCAGACTTGTGTTGTACATTGCTTTGTAATACAACTTATAGATCTGAAACTGCGCTTTCTGGTCACCGGTTTTACACCCGTCCAAAAGATCCTGGTGCAGATTTTTGAATGCGGCTTCTACATTTGACATCTTTACGTAAAGACTAGGTTTTATATGTGTTGCTGCACCCACTTTCTATTAATTTTCTAATCAATAGACGAGGTATATTTTCAAATGCTGCACTCACATAATAAATAATTCAAAAAAATCAGAAAAAATTAATGATCATACCCTGGGTAACCTGTCCGCTTGCATAATCGAGCTCTGAACCGAATAGGCTGTGCGGAATTGAATAAACCAGCAGGAGTACGAATGCAGCCATGGCCACATAGAGAGGTTTCTCTTCCTTTCTGTTCATGTAAACAGCCAGGATCCAGAATAAAAGAGTAATAAGTGTTTTATTATCAGTCAAATCCCATCCGAACGGAACACCTGTCCACAGATCCCCGAAAGCATAGTATTGCATAATAGGACCAAGTATCATGCCTCCGGCTATTAACATACCCAGTGTCCAAATGGAATATATCTTAAACTGGGGATACATAGTGATAGCCATGAGTCCGGCAAGTGTCGAAAACAACATGGCAATAAACATGAACAGGATGTGTGGAATCATTATAAATGCGGGTACCGCGCCTTTGAACCGGATAACAATTGGATCATTTTCAAAATATTTAAGATTTCCTGTAGAGTCGGTAATTTCAAAATAATATTGAAGTTTACCTGCAGGAGGTTGCTGTGGTATCCCGGCGAAAAGACACTCTTTGCCCGGATCAGCCCTATAAATGAAATCAGCAACCTGGTACTCTTCTTCAGATTTGTAGCGCTTAAAATAAATTTTTGCTTTTATAGCCGGATTATTAATATTTAGCTTAACCTCAGACTTTTTGTCCAGGCTCAGACTCCTTGCAAGTTTAAGATTATAAACCTTCCCATCCAGAGCTACTTTCTGTCTTTTCGGATAAGTGGGACCTGTCAATTTCTGGTATAGCGCTGCACTACATGTTATTAGGACAGCCAGCGACCATAAAATTACTTTTTTCATATAATTCAAATTTAATTACCATTCTGAATTTAAACAACTAACCATTCACCTTCCGTCTTCTTTCATCCTTTCCCGGCGCCGGTTGTCTGTCCCATTTTCACCTTCCAAACTCTGGTCCGGCGCCAGGACAGGTGGGCATCCGTCAACCCGGGCTAAAGCCACGGGGTTATTGATACTAAGCCCTGAGATCTGAGCCCTGCGTCCTACGTCCTGTGCCCTGTGCCCTGAGCCCTGTGCCCTGAGCCCTGAGCCCTGAGCCCTGAGCCCTGTGCCCTGAGCCCTGTGCCCTGAGCCCCATTCCGTCTTCCGTCTTCGGTCTTCGGTCTTCCGTCTTCTTTATGCTGAGCAAGACGAAGCACCGTCTTCTAGAGCTGTATCAACAAAACCTCTTTTTTACCATTACGGAGAACTTCAACGCTTATCGTCTGACCATGTTTAAGTTGTCCCATACGGAACATGTAATCCTGAATATTATTAACAGGTTTAGTCTCTATAGCAGTTATAATATCACCTTTTTTCATTCCTCCCACAGCACCGGGCTTCCCTGGGGTAACAAAATCGGCTCTGAGACCATTTTTAATTGCACCCGCGAAATCGGGCATTATCCCAAGGGTTACACCTTTCCTTCTTGCAGCCCTTGATATTTCGGCTTTTGGTCCGGATTCCATGAATTGAAGTCTGGATTCTGAAGAAGCAAGTTCATTTGCGATATTATAAACAAGTGAAGAAATTTTCACCATTCCCTCATAACTTACTTTATCATAAGTGTCATCAGGGGTATGATAATCAAGGTGTGCTCCGGTTGAATAAAAGAGTACCGGAATATTCTTCCCGTAAAATGATGAATGGTCAGAAGGTCCGTAGCCTTCGGGCGATAGAACAAGCTTTATTACTGAGGTATCACTTTTTGAAAAGATTAATTCTTTAAAACCTGTCGCAGTTCCTACTCCGGAAACCTGGAGCGTGTTTGTTTCATTAAGTCTGCCTACCATATCCAGGTTTATCATGGCATTTACTTTTGACAGATCTATCCCCGGTTCTTCTACAAAATGTTTCGATCCAAGTAGTCCCTCTTCTTCTCCTGAGAATGCAACACATACAATGCTTCTTTTGTGACTGCCTTTTGTCAGGGCAAATTTTTCAGCAAGTTCCAGCATCATTGCAACACCGGAAGCATTATCGTCGGCGCCGTGATGCACTCCGACAGTATCAACTGCCCTGCTCGAGGAGCCCGGACCACCCAATCCAAGATGATCGAAATGGGCACCAATAACAATGAACTCACCTTTAAGCTGCTCATCTTCACCCTGAAGCACCATTGCAACATTCCGGGTGTTTGAGGTCTCCTTAATAATTTGAGCAGTACTGTTTACTGTTATACCTGTTGAGAAATTAAGTGGCTTTCTGGTATTATTAAGTTTTTTTTCGAGTGCAGCTATATTATTCCTTGATTTTGACAGTATGAGATCAGCTACTTCCCGCTTTATCCTGTGAACAGGAATATCAACGGAGAAGCCTTCAGTACTTAACGGATCGAATTTGTCCTCCGGATCATAAATAGGGCCGGAAACCATCAGTACGCCTGCTGCCCCCATGTCCTTTGCAAGCAGGGCTTTATCACGATCGGCACTGAAAGGTATGAAGGGACTCTGATTATCATCTGTCTCCGGATCGGCGCGAAGAATGAGTACCCATTTCCCTTTTACTTCAATACCCTGGTAATCATTCCATTTCAGGCTATCTGCGTTAATGTTGAAGCCGTATCCAACAAATATAACTTCAGCGTCGAGTGATGCGTTTGAACTGAATGCAAGAGGGGTGAAATCTTTTTCAACTACGTAATTTATATCATTGGTAACAAGAGAATTCTCTTTACCTGCAACTATTCTTTTCGTAACCTTAAACCTTTGAAGGCCATCACCTGTTAACGGGATAAAACCATATGACTCAAGCTCAGCTTTTATAAACTCTGCAGCCAGACTGTCGCCTGTTGTACCGGTCATTCTGCCTTTCAGTGAGTCAGACGAAAGATATTTAACCTGTGCCTGAAGTTCATCAATAGTTACTTCGGGGTTTTTTGCCCGGTTGCACGAAAAAGCCGTCATGGCAATTATAATGACGGCAGGAATTAATCTTCTGCTGGTCTTCACTCTGTTTATGGTCATAATTAAAATATTAACAAAAAATAAATCCCTGTATTCTTTTCTGATAGCTTGAACCTGAATCCCACCGCCTGTAGCCTGTAGCCTGTCGCCTGTAGCCTGTTTTTTTTATTCAAACAACCTAAACGCTTCCTTGATAAGTTTTATCGCTTCCCTTAACTGTGCTTCAGTTATTGTAAGGGGAGGAGCAAAGCGAATAATATGGTTATGAGTTGGTTTGGCTATCAAACCTTTTTCTTTCATTGCCAGACATACATCCCAGGCTTCCTTACCGTTTTTAGGTCTGACAACAACTGCATTAAGCAAGCCTTTTCCACGCACCAGTTCAATCATGTCTGATTTTATGCTGCTGAACTCATCGCGGAAGATCTTACCGAGCTTTTCAGCATTTTCGGCCAGCTTTTCGTCTTTTACAACCTCGAGGGCGGCAATAGCAACTTTTGCTGCAAGCGGATTGCCTCCGAATGTTGATCCGTGTTCACCTGGTTTAATTGTGAGCATGATCTCATCATCTGCGAGTACAGCTGAAACCGGCAATACACCCCCGGAAAGAGCTTTCCCAAGTATAAGGATATCCGGACGAACTCCTTCATGATCGCAACAAAGTAATTTACCCGTACGGGCAATTCCAGTCTGGACTTCATCGGCAATGAAAAGAACATTTTTCGATTTGCACATGTCATAGGCTTTTTTCAGATAGCCTTCATCAGGAACAAATACCCCTGCTTCACCCTGGATGGGTTCCACAAGGAAACCTGCAACATCGGGATCTTTTAGAGCATTTTCGAGTGCTTTCAGATCGTTATATGGTATCATAACAAAACCTGGTGTGAATGGACCGTAGTCGTTACGTGCATCAGGATCTGTTGACATTGAAACGATGCTTATCGTTCTTCCATGAAAATTACCTTCGCAGGCAATGATCTTAGCCTGGTTTTCTTTAACCCCTTTCTTTTTATATGCCCATTTCCGGCATAGTTTTAATGCAGTCTCATCAGCCTCTGCACCTGAATTCATAGGAAGAACTTTGTCATATTTAAAATACTTTGTGACATACTCCTCATATTCACCAAGTACTGAATTATAAAAAGCCCTTGAAGTAAGTGTAAGTTTTGAAGCCTGATCTGTTAAGGCTTTTATTATTTTGGGATGACAATGGCCTTGATTAACAGCTGAATATGCTGACAAGAAGTCAAAATATCTTTTCCCGTCCACATCCCATACAAACGGACCGTCACCTCGTTCCAGCACAACCGGCAGCGGATGATAGTTATGTGCACCGTATTTGTCTTCCCGATTAATATATTCCTGAGTATTCATATGCTTGATAATTAAGTAGATAATAATTAAGAAAATTAGTATACAATTTTACGAAAGTTTTTTAATATTTAAAAATGAAGTTCGGAGTGACTAAAGTGCCTGGAGTGCCTAAAGAGCCTCCCCAAGTTCCGGCCTGAGACGCTGAGTTCTTTCTTCCGACTGTTCTTGTCGCCATTTATCAATCTCTGCGGCATGCCCAGAAAGAAGAACCGATGGAACTTTCCATCCTTTGAAATCTGCAGGTCTTGTATAAACCGGGGGGGCAAGCAAGTCGTCCTGAAATGAGTCAGAAAGAGCCGATTGTTCATCAGAAATTGCTCCTGGTATCAGTCTTACGATTGCATCAGTAATTGCTGCTGCCGGGAGTTCTCCTCCTGAAAGAACATAATCACCTATCGATATTTCTTTGGTTATAAGATAGTCGCGGATCCTTTGATCTATTCCTTTATAATGTCCCGCCAGGATCAGTAGGTTTGTACTGAGTGATAACCGGTTAGCCATTCTCTGATTAAATTTTTCTCCATCAGGTGAAGTGTATATTATCTCATCATAATTTCTTTCACTTTTAAGCTTTTCGATTGCTTTAAATATTGGTTCAATCATCATTACCATTCCGGCTCCTCCGCCAAAGGCATAATCATCAACAGTTTTATATTTATCATTTGTGAAATCACGAAGGTTGATGATGTTTATCTCTACAAGACCCTTCTCCCTGGCACGTTTGACAATCGAGTGATTAAATGGACTCTCGAGCAATTCCGGAAGAACGGTTATGATGTCGATTCTCATTAATTGTGATTTTGTACAAAGATAAGGAACAGTCGCGACTGTTCCTTATCTTTGTACAATGAATTGTCGTAAAAACTGCGGTGCATGCTGCATCGCTCTCTCAATATCAACTCCTATACCCGGGATGCCTGAAGGTAAGCCGGCAGGAGTGAGGTGTATTCATCTGACAGATGACTATAAGTGTACAATCTACACTAATCCGGATAAACCTAAAGCGTGTTCCGGTTTTACTGCTGAGGCTGATTTTTGCGGATCAGACAGGGAAGAGGCTTTGAGAATATTGGGTTCTCTTTCATTGTAAAGCCCCCCAACCCCCCTAAAGGGGGGCTAAGCTTCATATATGATTATAATACAAATAATTACACGAAATTAGTCCCCCTTTAGGGGGATGTCCCGCTTCGGCGGGACAGGGGGCTTTATCTTCCAGACGAATAAACCACCTTGCCACCTGTAATTGTAAAATCCACTCTTGTCTTCATAATCTCATTTCCGGAAATTGTGAGCAGATCTTTATCAGTTATCACAATATCAGCAAGATAGCCGGTTTTTAAGATTCCCTTTCTATCTTCCATGAACTGGGCATATGCACCACCAAGGGTATAATATTCAATAGCTTTTCCCATTGAAACTTTTTGCTGCGGCAACCAGCCTTCACCCTCTTCTCCCAACCGATCTTTTCTTGTGACCGCCGCATAGAGACCTTCCATCGGATTGAGAGGTTCTACCTGGTAATCGGTTCCAAAAGCCATTACAGCACCTGCATCAACAAGACTTTTCCATGCATAGGCACCTTTTGATCTCTCTGTACCTATGCGTTTTTCACAGAATTTTTTATCTGATATACAATGTGTTGGCTGCATTGATGCAATCACTCCGAGTCGTGCAAAACGCGGAATATCTGACAGTAAAAGTACCTGGGCATGTTCATCACGATGACGGCTGTCACGTTTTCCGTTTATGTTCAGCGCTTTTTCATATGCATTGAGCGTCCAGTTATTTCCTTTATCGCCGATTGCATGAACACCTACCTGAAACCCATATTTGTCAGCTGTAACTACCATATTTTCAAATGCTTCATACGGCATCATTGCAAGACCGGAAGTTCCCGGATTATCAGTAAATGGTTCAAACATCAATGCTGTTCCTGAGCCTATTGTTCCGTCAATAAAAGCCTTCAGATAACCAAATCTTATCCAGTTGCCTTCATGTGGAAACTCCTTCTCGAGATCGAGGTATTTCGAGAGCAGGATAGTATCTGCTGTAAGTGTTCTGCCAATGTCAACTCTGGAAGTAAGCTCTCCGTCATTTTGAAGCTTTTTATAAGCGTCAAAATCAGCGCTCCCTGGTATCTGAACACTTGTTACTCCAAGTTCCCTGGCCTCTTTAAGTGCAAGGAGGTAACCCTGCCATTTCCTTGCAATTTCTTCGTCAGGCGTTCTCTCTGATTTTATCTCACCAGTTTTAACCAATCCTGCTGCAATCTCTTTTAAAATCCCGGTTGGTTCACCGGTAACCGGGTCCTTTTGAATCTCCCCTCCGAATGGATCAGCTGAATTTTTAGTAATCCCTGATGCTCTTAGTACATAAGAATTAACAAGTACAGAATGCCCGTCGGCTCTGCTCAGAACGACCGGATTATCGGGGGAAACCTTATCAAGCAACTCCTTAGCAGGCCATTTTTTGTCTGTGAACATCTCATGTTCCCAATGTCCGCCCCTGATGAGTTCCCCTGGTTTTGACTTTGCAACCTGGGCTTTAACCTTTTCTGTAATTACACCAGGATCGGTTGTATAACGCAGCTCTATATAATCAGGATCCAGCGGACCAAAATGGACATGTGCATCGTTGAAGCCGGGAATTACCAGTCTGCCTTTTGCATCAATCACCTGAGTTGTTCCTTCAAGAATGTATTTTGAAATGTCTGCAGTTGATCCTAAGGCAATTATTGTTTCGCCTCTAACAGCAATTGCTTCGGCAGAAGGATTTTCTTTATCAATTGTGAATACCTTTCCATTAATTATTACCAGATCGGCTTTTTCGGATTGATTGCATGAGTTAAAAGATATCATGGCGATGATTGATAATGAGGCAAATAATGTTTTCATAAATGGGATGTTTCTTTTTGGAAATATATGAATTTTATTAATACATGTAGATACGTTGCATGCAACCTATCTACATGAATGGGAGAATTTAACATCACTTTAAGAATTTTGTTGAATATTTATGATAACTGCAACATCAAAACAGGTATTTTCGCAGAAACAACTTACTATGAATATCGCATTGATCGGTTATGGAAGGATGGGACATGAAATTGAAACCATAGCCGTTAAAAGAGGTCATAATATCAAACTGATTATCGATGAAAATAATACCTCTGCTCTGAATGAAACAAATTTAAAAGGAATCGATGTTGCAATAGAATTCTCCTCACCTGATGCTGCTTTTAATAATATTATAAAGTGCCTCGTAAACAATGTCGCAGTCGTATCAGGTACCACCGGCTGGCTTGCAAAATATGACGATGCAGTTAATACGTGTAAAAAGTACACTTCATCATTCCTACACTCTTCAAATTTCAGTATCGGGGTAAATCTTCTGTTCAGGTTGAATAAGGAGCTTGCCAGGCAGATGGATCGTTATGCTGATTATAGTGTATCAATCGAAGAGATCCATCATACAAAAAAGCTTGATGCACCAAGCGGAACTGCAATAACTTTGTCTGATGGAATTAAGCATAATCATAAGCGCTATACTGGCTGGTGTTCTGATAAAGAAATTAAAGATTCGATGATACCTATTGCTTCAGTGCGTGAGGGTGTTGTTCCGGGAACTCATACAGTCAAATGGGATTCTGAAATTGACATCATAAGTCTGAGACATGAAGCTAAGAACAGGAAGGGTTTCGCACTTGGTGCAGTAGTTGCGGCAGAATTCATTCATTCGAAAACAGGCGTATTCACAATGGATGATGTAATGGGATTCTGATTATTATTTTTACTTTTACCGATCCTTAAAAAAAATATCATGATTGATTTCTTTTCAAAAAAGTATGTAAGATTTGCGATTACTGCGCTGATTTATCTTGTTATAGTTATCTGGATAGGTAACTACTGGCTCCTTCTGGGATTAGGTATTATTTATGATATGTATATTACTGAAAAGGTAAACTGGACCTTCTGGAAAAAGCGTCATAGTAAGAACAATGCTTTCATAGAATGGCTTGATGCCCTGATATTTGCCGTAATTGCAGTTACCCTGATAAATATCTTTTTATTTCAGAATTACCGGATCCCGACACCATCAATGGAAAAATCACTCCTTGTTGGCGATCACCTTTTTGTAAGTAAGCTGGCATATGGCCCAAGGCTTCCGAATACACCAATTGCATTCCCGTTTACTCAGCATACCTTGCCACTGACAAATGGCAATTCATGGTCAAACCTGATTATCAGACCTTACAAAAGACTTGTTGGTGGCGGACATGTAAAAAACAACGATCCGATAGTATTTAATTTTCCTGCAGGAGATACGGTTGTTGTTGAAGAACAGACTACAAGTTATTACGAAATTGTAAGAAGAAGGGCAAGGGAACTGAAGGAGCGAAATAGTTTTGACAAACAGGAATTAAGATCCGATGCCTACTATCTTCAGTTAGCCAGAAATGAGATAAGAGAAACCCGTACAGTTATATATCGTCCGGTTGACAGAAGAGATAATTACGTTAAAAGATGTGTTGGGTTGCCAGGTGATACTATTACAATTAAATCGGGAATCCTTTATGTAAATGGTAAAATTGTTGACGATAATGGAACACAGCAGACAACCTATGTAGTCGGTACAAATGGCACTACAATCAATCCTAAGGCATTTGAACGGCTGGGAATAACAAGGTACGATCAGACTACCATTTCGGGCTCTGCATATCTGTTACCTCTCACTAAAGTGAATGTTTCGGCTATTTCAAAATTTTCCAATGTAACTGAAGTCTCTCCGATCTACCAAAGGTCAGGGGAGTATGCTCCACATATATTCCCTTATAATCCTGTTTACGGATGGAATGAGGACAACTATGGCCCGGTATGGATTCCGGTAAAAGGTGCAATGGTAAAGCTCGACACTTCTAATTTATGCCTTTATGAAAGGATAATTGATGTGTATGAGAATAGTGATCTGCGAGTCGAAGGAGGAACTATATATATTAATGGTACAATCGCAAACAGTTATACTTTTAAAATGGACTACTACTGGATGATGGGTGATAACCGGCATAACTCTGCTGATTCGAGATACTGGGGATTTGTGCCTGAGGACCATGTAGTTGGCAAGCCTAAATTCATATGGCTCTCACTCGATAAGGAAGCCGAAGGATTTAAGCGTATAAGATGGAACAGGATGTTTATGAAAGCAAGATAATCTGAAAGTCAGAAGACGGAAGTCAGAAGACGGAAGTAATAGTATTCTTCAGACTTCGGTCTTCGGTCTTCGGTCTTCGGTCTTCAGTCTTCGGT
>JANNKF010000152.1:0-15256 GCA_031396165.1 Bacteroidales bacterium
GGCGGGAGTAACTGAAATTTCACCTGCAATTGTACTCTGAACTTCTCTTACAACCTCCTGTTCCAAAAGTGCTTTCTTTATATCGCGTCGGATCTCAATCATACTTTTATTAAAAGCTTTTTCAAGGACTTCTTCACTTCCGTAATTTCTTATGAAGTCATTAATACGCATATTAAGATCTCCATCGACTGCATCATCAGCGACCTCAATACTATCAATTCTTGCCTGATCCATAAAAAGTTTTGATACAAGCATCTCCTGGAAGACATTGCATCTCATCTCATTAACCGGAACTTTTCTTCCGCTGCGCCGCAGATCGGCAACAGTATTCTCGAGATCTGAAAGGTAAATTACTTCATTTCCTACTATCGCTCCTACCGATTCTACAAGTCTCTGACCATTTAGGGTAAAGAAACCGGGAAAGATAAGAGTTATAATTACCAGGCAAGATTTTATTTTATTTTTCATTATAGCTTAATATATCTTAAAACTGTTTGCTTTTAAACCTTCGTTATATATACCATTTTCGAGTGACTGAATGAATTCAAATCTTCTCGAATTCCAGATAATTCTTTTTATATCATTCTTTACATATTCAAATGGAGCCAGCGAGGACCGCAACCTATAGTCTCTGATCGAAATAAGATAAACGGTAACTGAATCAGTTGTTTCGAAGAAAGTATTTCTTTTCAAAAAGTTCTCCTCATTTTCAATCTCCTGCTGTAACTCAACTGAGAGACGATCCATAGTTACCCAGTCTTCATTGAAATCGTCAAACTTTTCTGCAAATTGGAAGCACAGACTTTCAAGTTGTTGGAAGTCGCTTTGCGCATTTGAGCGTGCAAGTGTTTTTATTCTGTTCAGATCGGGAGTTTCTGCAGGCAGTTTAATGAATAGTGCTTTGACAATATTTGAATTAAGAATAAAGCTGTTCTCATTGGCACTGTAATAATTCTCAAGTTCCGTATCAGTAAGAATCGTATCCATTTTCTGCTGCATCATCTGTTGCTGATACTGGTAAATAACAAGATTAGTCCTTGTATCTTCAAGCTGTTGTAAAATTTCACTTTTCAGTTCGGGCGATAGATTCTCCTCAGCTTTCTGCAACAAAAGCCTACGTTTCGCCCATTTGTTGATATAATTCTGAACTATCGCCGCACTGTCTTCTCTGTTTGATTCACTGTTAACAAGATTTGGGATTTCATCATAATAGAGAATTGTTTTCCCCACCTGTGCTACAGGAATCCTGTTTACAGTGGTTTTTTTACTGCAGCCCACAAAAAGAACCACAACTACTAAAAATATCAGTGTTTTATTCATTTCCCAAACTCTTCTTCACCTCTTCAAGTACCAAATTATCAATCTTAACGCTATATTTTTCCTTTAATTGTGCCGTCCATTCACTCTCCAGATATTCCTGATATAAAGACATCATTTCACCCATTAGCTCTTTGAGACTCAGCGGAACAGGTTCAATAATTTTTTTAATAACGATTATTGAAGGAAATCCACCTTTATTAAAAGTGTAAGTTCCTGTTTCCCATTTAAGATTGTCAATTTCATTATCAGTTCCCTTTAACCATTTTCCTTCAATAATTATAAGAAGTGAGTCTCCTTTTTTATTGAATCTGTCAGCGAGAATTTTGTCTGTTCCGGTTTTCTTTGAAGCTTTCCTGTAAGCAGAGGAGAGTCCTTTTTCTCCACCAGACTTTTTCAGAGTGTATATTTTGGCTTCGATCCCTTTTTTTGTAAGATAGTTGTTTTTATGATCTTCATAATACTTAAGAAGACCAAGAGAGTCATTACTTACCCTGTTCCACACTTTCCTTCCCGAGATTTCAAATAAAAGAATTCCATCGTGAAATTCTTTCATAAGATATCTGAATTCAGGATATTTCTTTTCAAGCACTGAGTCCTCATATTTTAAGAGCTGATCTGAAGCATAGGTTTCAAGAGCTGTATTTATAAATACCACAGAATCCTTTGTAATTATCATTGAACCACGCTTTTCAAGGCTGGAAGCAAACCCTGTTGTTGTAAGCCGTTGGTTGGCAAAAGTATAAAGGTTACCATCCGGCATTGTTGATCGGTCGAACTTTTTTAATCCCTGAATTATGAGTGTATCAGTATTGAGCACAAACCAGTCGTAAGCTTCCTGTTCAATTTTGAATTTGTAATCCTTTTTGAGTTTTTCAACAAACGATTTTTTACTAATCGAATTAAGATATGACTGATTCATTTTACTCTCCAGGTACGAACGTGACTCTTCAAATGATCCAGGCACTTTCTTTTCCAGAAGTTTGATTATGTGCCAGCCGTAAATTGTATGCAGGGGTTTTGTATAAGTACCTGTATCTTTCAGCGAAAATGCCGCCTCTGAAAAATCGCTTATTATCTCGCCAGCCCCGAACCAGTTTAGTTCGCCTCCCTTTGAAGCTGATTCTTTATGATCAGAAAATCTTTTTGCAAGTTCCCCAAATGAATTGGCTTCAAGAAGTTGTTTATAAATAGAATTGATATCTGTTTCCGCCTGTTTTACAGCAATATCTGCTGTTCCGGGTGGTGCAGCTTTCATTATATGTGCTACCCTAACTTTCCCTTTGGAAGGTCGCTTATCTGCTACTTTAATTATATGATAACCGTAGGGAGTCCTTACCGGGTCAGAAATTGCACCTTTTCTAAGGGAGTAAGCAGCATCCTCAAAAGGCATTATCATCTGGAAAACAGTGAAGTAACCAAGATTACCCCCATTTATTTTAACTGATTGATCGTCAGAAGTGCCTCGTGCCACTGTCTCAAACACTTCTCCCTTTACTATTCTTTCCTTAATGTCGGATGCTTTCTGCCATGCTTTGAGAGTATCTTCAGGTGAGGCATCCGCTTTCAGCCCCACAAGGATATGCCATGCATTAATCTCTGTTAAGGATCGCTGATAAGCAAGTCGGAGCAGTTTTTCTTTGGTTTGTGTATCGGTAAGATATGTCTGGGCAAGTTGATTTCTGTAACCATTGAGTTCCGTCTTAAATGCCCTGGTTGAATCATAATGCTGATTAACGGCATCGGCTACCTTCATTTTAAAGAGGATAAATTGCTGAAGGTACCCGTCAATATCCGCAGTTTTTCCCGGCTCAGAACTTTTTCGGAACATTCTTATAAATTCTCCCGCCTCTGTTTGAGTGCCACCAACAGTTAGTAATACCTTACTATTCAGATCCTGTGCCTGAGATAGAACAGGCAACAGAAAAATCATTAAGATAAATGAAGTTGTTCTGATTTTCATCAGGATAAACTGATTCCTGTTATTCAAATGATTTTCTGCTGTAATTTGGAGCCTCCCTCGTAATTGAGACATCATGCGGATGACTTTCAATTATACCGGAGTTGGTAATCCTTACAAATTTCCCTTCTTTCTTCAGAATGGCAATGTTTTTTGCTCCAACATAACCCATTCCCGCACGTAAACCTCCGGTCATCTGGTAAATGACTTCAGCCAGGGTTCCCTTATATGGGACCCTCGCAGCAATTCCTTCCGGAACAAGCTTTCTGATATCATCCTCAATGTCCTGAAAATAACGGTCCTTCGAACCCTGCTGCATGGCTTCAATTGATCCCATTCCTCTGTATGCCTTGAACTTACGTCCATTGTAAATTATTGTTTCACCAGGAGATTCTTCAACGCCGGCAAAGAGGGAGCCAGCCATAATTGAATCGGCTCCTGCGGCAATAGCTTTTATTATATCGCCCGAGTATCTTATTCCACCGTCGGCAATAACCGGAATACCCGACCCTTCTATCGCTTTTGCCACATTAAAGATTGCGGTAAGCTGAGGGACACCAACTCCGGCAACAACTCTTGTAGTACAGATTGAACCCGGACCAATTCCCACTTTTACAGCATCAGCACCTTCTTTTACAAGCTTTTTGGCGGCTTCAGCTGTGCCAATATTTCCTGCGACAACATCAATTGCCGGATAGTTTCTTTTAATCTCCCTGAGAATATTTATTACACTTTTAGTATGCGCATGTGCAGTATCGATCGAAATTGCATCCACATTGGCATTGATAAGAGCCTCAACTCTTTCAAGGGTGTCAGCGGCAATACCTACTGCTCCTGTAACCCTTAGCCTCCCTTTGTCATCTTTACAGGAAAGAGGACGGTCTTTTGTTTTTGTTATGTCCTTGTAGGTAATGAGTCCGATCAGTTTACCTGCATCGTCAATCATGGGAAGTTTTTCAATCTTATGTTTCTGAAGTATCCTTGCGGCCGCTTCCAGGTTTGTCTGATGATTTGTTGTTATCAGGCTGGTTGTCATTACCTCGGTAATCTTTCGGGCCCTGTTGTTTTCAAAACGAAGATCCCTGTTTGTAACAATTCCCTTCAGGATGCCATTCGCATCAATTACCGGGATACCTCCGATCTTGTATTCACTCATGAGAGCCATTGCCTCGCCAACTGTAGCACTTAGAAGGATCGTAATCGGGTCAAATATCATTACATTTTCTGCTCTCTTGACTCGTTTGATCTGAGCAGCTTGTTTCTCAATCGACATATTTTTATGGATTACTCCCATTCCGCCTTCCCTTGCGATAGCTATTGCAAGCTCATCTTCTGTGACGGTATCCATTGCCGCAGAGACTACCGGAGTGTTAATGCGGATATTCCTCGTAAACATCGAACTGAGATCAACCTCCCTCGGAAGTACCTCAGAATATAACGGAACCAAAAGGACATCATCAAAGGTTAAACCTTCATAAAGTATCTTCTCTTCAAAAAATGACATCTGATTAGGATTTAAGTTTTTGCTGGCGCAAATTACGAAAAAAAACCTTAGTCGTAAAAAAATTAAGCCATTTAACCACAAAGCCCGTCTGAACGACTGAATTTATACTCAAAACTAATAACTCTCTTATCATTCAGTCGGTGGAGTGATACAAAACAAAGTACAAAACAGCACAATGGGAATATTATAAATCTTCCTCTATTTCAATAATTGCCATACTGTTATTACATTTGTATATGTTGCAAGAAGGAATGAATATTGAAAATTATAAACAGATTTTAACAAAATACTGGGGATTTTCATTATTTAAACCTTTGCAGGAAGATATAATCAGATCAGTTGCAGAAGGTAACGATACGCTCGGGCTAATGCCAACCGGGGGAGGGAAATCAATCACTTTTCAAGTGCCGGCACTCGCAAACGAAGGTATCTGCCTTGTCATAACTCCGCTCATCGCTCTTATGAAAGATCAGGTTGCACGTCTGAAAAGTCTTGAGATAAAATCACTGGCGATTCATTCTGGTATGTCAGCGGAAGAGATAGACAATGCTCTGGAAAATGCAATTTATGGAGATTATAAGTTCCTTTATGTATCACCTGAGAGAATCTCTACCAGAATCTTCCTGGGAAAGGTAAGCAGACTTAATCTTTCTCTTGTAGCTATTGATGAAGCCCACTGTATTTCCCAATGGGGTTACGATTTCAGACCCTCATACCTGAAGATTGCTGAATTGCGCAACCATATTTCTGAAAAGGTTCCATTTCTGGCACTAACAGCATCTGCGACTCCTCCGGTAATTGAAGATATTATGAAGAAGCTGGCCTTCAGAAGTAAAAATGTGCTGAGAACCAGCTTTGAACGAAAAAATATTTCCTACCTGGTTCGAAAGGTGGAGGATAAAGGAATATATCTTATTAAAACTCTTAAGAAGGCTAAAGGAAGCGGCATAGTATATGTAAGGAGCCGGAAACGGTGCAAAGAGGTTGCAGAACTGCTTGTGGCTAACGGCATAAGTTCAGATTTCTACCACGCGGGACTTTCGGATGAGCTACGCGATAAGAAACAAGCTGCCTGGACAATCGGAGAAACAAGGGTTATAGTCTCCACCAATGCATTTGGAATGGGTATTGATAAATCTGACGTACGGTTCGTAATACATTGGGATATACCAGATTCACTTGAGAACTATTTTCAGGAGAGCGGTAGGGTGGGACGAGATGATAAAGCAGCATCTGCAGTATTATTATTCTCTCCGGCCGACAAGAGCAGGTTGCTCGACAACGTCAGAAAAAAATTTCCCCCTGTTGAGAAGATTAAAGATATTTATGAGGCAATCTGCAATTATTTGGAGGTACCTCTTGGCGCAGGAAAAGATAATGTTTTCGATTTCAATATGGCAGCTTTCGTATCAAAATACCGACTTCCGGTAATTGAAACATATAACAGCCTGCAGTTTCTTCAAAGAGAAGGTTATATGGAATTTACAGAAGAAATAAATAACCCGTCGAGGGTACATTTTATTGTTAGTCGTGATGACCTCTATAAATTTCAGGTTGCTAACGAGTCTTTTGACGCGTTCATTAAGCTTTTGCTGCGTTCTTATACCGGTATGTTCACTGAATACGTAGCAATTAATGAGGAAAACCTGTCAAAGAAATCTGCGGCCGGCAGAGATACAATCTACCAGTATCTGGTAAAACTTTCTGCATTTAATATCATAAGTTTTATTCCAGGAAAAAAGACCGCCCTGGTTATTTTTACAGAGGAGAGACTGGAGCGAAAGGCTTTGTTGATCTCTCCGGAAAATTATCTTCATGTAAAAGAGAAATATGAAAAAAGACTCAACAAAATGATTGAGTATGCTGAATCAGAAACACGTTGCAGATCTGTTCAACTACTTGATTATTTTGGTGAAGAGTCAGACAGGTGCGGTACTTGCGATATTTGCCGTGAAAGAAACGAGCTCGACCTAAGTAAATATGAATTTGATCTGATTCTGGATGAGATAAAATCAATTCTGGAAGCCCAGAATCCTGATGCAGAGGAGCTTGTAAAGATGATTGAGTATCCCGAAAACAAGGTGATTAATGTGATAAGGTGGCTCCTTGACCATAATAAAATCCAAAAGGATAATGAACATAAACTCTCGTGGAGTACTTCCTGAGAGGAATGTTCTATGATTAATCGGATCAGCCGGATCGTTGCCCCTGGATTATTTTTAATAGTTAGGATGGCGATTTTGCAAACATGGTCGTTTCAGCTTTGCCCCTGAAATAATTTAATCTAATTCGTAGAAACATACAATGCATCAAAATATTTGGGCTTAATACCCGATGTTGCAGTGAGGTTGATGGCAGACTCTATCTCTGTGAAAACTAATTCGCGATTCTCATGATGCTCTTCCTTCAGACAAAATCTGCAGCATTCGCTGTTTCTGAAATGTATAGTTCCCTCGTTTAATGCATCCTTTCCCGAACTGAAGACTCCGAGAAAGATCCGTTTATCCTTCTCCGGCAAAAGAGGGCATCCTTCCCTGTGGATATAGTGATTTTCGAAGACCCCTGGTTTTTTGCCAATATAAAATCTTGAGAATAACTGACTAATATTTATCATAATTTTGGTTTTATCAGGTGAAATCTTTTCGCAAATTTCAATTTTGTAAATATTGTATTTGCAGTTAAAATCAGTGTTTAATCGGTTTCACCCCAAAATTGTTACCTGGGAATATTGTTTTTCCAACTAAGATTGGTTCTGATCACTGCTTTAATTCAGGGTTTATTCGCGAATAATAAAAAATGTATTAATTTTCATAATCTATATCAGGAAGAGGGGTTTTCGTAGTTTTTTTTCATGTTTTAATGATTTATTTTAATTTTTAAGGTAACAATTTACACCCTATTCCCATTAAACCATAAAATACAGAACTTAACTTAAATCTAAATAACCATGAAAAAAGGAATCGAATCATCAAAAAATGTAAAAAATATTGATATGTTTATCTCTGAATTTGCAGAACTTAAAATCCTCAGTCTTGAAGAAATGAGTTTTGTAAAAGGTGGCGAAGCAGATGGAACAGGCGGCGAACCTATAATTATCAGACCAAAAATCTAGGAACATTTATCTGAAAGGGTAAAGTCTACTCTTACAATTTAAGCACACAATTTAAATCCATTACCCGCAATGCCCGCTAAGTCTTTTCAATAATACCTGGATGGCATAAGCAAAAAAATTGCAAAGTTGAAATCGGCTTATTCAGTTCTTTTTCAACTTTTCATATTCCAAATTGCTTACTATACGATCCGGGCGATACTTTGCGAACTCTGCGGTTAATGGATTTTTATATTTCTTTTTACGAACTACTTTCTATTAATATCTCCCTTGGTTTATCAATTCTTTTTTATTTAACTTTCCGGTGCGTTTTTTGCTTATTGGGGTTTGATAATTTATGAATTGAAAAGGACTTTCTTATTTACTTGTATTGCTGTTTCACTCGCATTTTCGAATATCCAAAAAACTAACCGGACCGATATTCTGAAAATGTTTCAGGTATTCTATACCTCTTATGATAAAGGGAATATCGTGGGAGCAGAAAAATCACTTCTTGTTCTTCTGGGTCATAAGGAATCTCTTAATGAAGAGCAGTTAAGCGCTTTGTATAATAACTTTGGAGCAACTTATATCTTACTTGGCAGGTATAAGGAAGCTCTAGATTATTATAGTAAAGCCGAAACAATTGTGTTAACCCACCCGGATTATCTGACCACCATTGCAACTATCTATTTAAATAAAGCCCTCATTTACAGTTACCAAAAAGACTATTCATCCGCTGTTGAACATTTTGAAAAGGGAATCCGGATCTATTTGAAACTCAATAATGATGAGAAAACAAAAATTTCCAGTTTATCAGCTGCTTATTTGAATCTAGGAATAGTCTATCTTGAAAAAAAAGAATTGCCATTAGCATTAGAATATTTATTAAAAAGTAGGGATTTAAAGAAAAAGCTTAGTAAGACAGGTTTGGCATTAGTCGATCTAAATCTTGCCAGGACATATCAGAGTATTGGCAGTCCTGTAAAAGCTGAAGAGTTTTTCCTAAACAGCATTTCCGGTTTCGAAAGTGATTTCGGGGAAAATTACTTCAGATTGGCTGAGGTATATTTTGACTACGGACTTTTATTACAGTCAGTTCAGAAGGATACTGCAGCATTGGATATTTTTCAGAGTGCACTCAGAATATGCCTCAGTAACTATGACGAGAAACATATACTTGTTTCCTTCTCTTACAAACTTATTGGAGATCATTTTTCCCGAAATAGTGACTTTGCCATGGCATTAAATTATTACCAGAAATCACTAATCGCTGTAGTAAAGGAATTTAATGATCCTGATATATTCTCAAATCCGGCAGTCGATTCTTCACTCTTTGACATCCGTCTGCTCGACAATCTGAAGAGCAAATCACAGGCGCTTGAAAAGCTGGCTTTAAAGCAGACCGATCCCGGATTGAAACTAAAAATGATGCAGAAGAGCCTGGAAACGATTGAACTGGCATTAACCCTGATTGAGACAATAAGAAATAATTATATGTCGCAGGATAGCCGGATCTACCTGGCCGAGAATGAGAAAGAGACTTATATATTTGCCGCGCATCTTGCAGGTAATGTTTACTCATTATCGGGAAGAGACTCTCTTATCTATAATATATATAGTATAGTACAAAGAGCTAAAGCGGCAATTCTCCGAAATGAGATAACCGGGAACGAGTTGCTGTATGCAATGTCAATTCCTGATTCATTAAGGGATCTTCAGTCAGAGCTCTCCGCTAACATCTCCGCCTATAACAGGCTAATTGAGGAAGAAGTGAGGAAGAGTAATCCCGACAGTTTGAAAATCACTCTCTGGAAAGATGCTCTCTTTAGTATGAATCGCGAAAAAGAGAAAGTGATTGGACAAATACAAAGTTCTTTTCCGGAATTTTCGGAACTATTAAGCAAGACAGTTCCTGTCTCCGCGAAAGCAATACAGAATAAGTTAAAAAAAGATGAGACCGTTGTCGACTTCCTACTTTCCAATATGTACTCCGAAGGGAAACGAAAACTTTATATATTCCTGATTACAAGCAATAATCTGATCTTCCGGGAAAGTGAATTAGACTCTGCATTTATCGGGAATGCTCAGATATTAAGAAATACTTCCGGATCCTCGGGACGAAAAGAGAGTTTTCCCGATTACACCTCTGCCTTAAATTATATGTATCTCAATCTTATTGCTCCTGTTGAAGAGTTATTCAATGGCCGGAATATTATTATAATTCCTGATGAGGAGATTGGCTGGCTCCCATTTGATGCATTCATCAGAAAGCTTCCTGAAACCGGGAAGTCAGATTTTGAGGGACTTTCATATCTGATAGATGACTATACTTTTTCTTATGGCTACTCTTCTTCGCTCATCTTCGATAGCAAAAGAGTGACTCTAAGAAAGTCCATGGTCACTGCCTTTTCACCTTCTTATAGCGGGTCTGCTGGTTCGGATGCGGGACCTGCTTATCTCGGAGGCGCATTAAATGAGATCGAAGCACTTTATAAATGGTTCAAAGGCCCGATGTTTACCGGCAGAGAGGCAACCAAAGCAAATTTTGTCGATGCAATTCGCGACACAGCAATTTTCCACCTGGCCATGCACTCCATGACGGATACAATAGATTCGCGTTACTCATATATGCTTTTTGACAATGGAAGCGCAGGTGAAGAGGGCGGGCGTCTTTATAATTATGAGATAAGCCTTAGCCGTTTATATTCGCCCATGGTGGTTCTCAGCGCATGTAACTCCGGGACGGGGACACTTTATTCAGGTGAAGGTCTGATGAGCCTTGCACGTGGCTTTATCCTTGCCGGTGCGTCTTCGGTAATAAAGACAGCATGGGAGGTGAATGATGATGCAAGTTCCGATATAATCATAAGTTTCTATAAATATCTTTCACTTGGAAAAGAAAAGAACCAGGCCTTACGGCTTGCCAAGCTTGATTATCTGAAGAAAGTCTCTCCGGTTCAGAAAAACCCTTATTACTGGGCGGCATATGAAGTTCTTGGAGACAACGCACCAGTTGTAAAAAACAGAACTATTACTGTTATTTTATTAACAGTAATAGTTCTTATAACATGTGGAATTGTACTGATTTATTTCAGACGGCGCAGGAGTTTTTCTGAACGCTCGCTGTAGAAACCTGGTGATATGGCCAACGTCTGGAAACATTCGGAAGCTCTCCCTACATCACTGGTTTTTAAATAAACCAGTCCCAGGTACCAGCCAGCCTCTTTTACATTATCATCAGAACCCGAAGCAGCTGATGAGAGGTAGTTTATTGCTTCATTGTATTTTCCTAATTCAATACAGGTAAGACCCAATAAAAACGTAGGTGAGCCTTCTGACAAATCTTTTGCATCAATCTTCGCAAAACCTGCTTCAGCAGCGCGGAAGTCGCCTGATTTATAGCTCTTTAATGCTGAAGTGTATAATGCATCAGCCTCATTTGTTATACCTCTGGTTGTAGGCAGTATGGCATCAAATGTTGTATAGTATGAGTCAAAAAGTTTTTCAGGGTCAGATGATGGAAGAAGAGATCCTATAAGTATCACAGCACCTATGATTGCAGCCGCAGATAATGAGATGTAACGAATGAAGATTGTTTTGCGAATACTTTTTTTCCTGACTACTTTTATTTCTTCCTCAGCCTCAGCAGGTTCAGATTTCAGGGATGCAGTAATAAATTCCTTCCTTTCTTCAGCCTTCGGATCGGTTGCCACCTCCATTTGTTTCTTCTTATGCCATTCCCTCACCCAGTCAGCTGTAAGGATGCTGATATCAGATCTCCCTTTCTCAATTATTATTTCATTAATTTCCCTGATCCTTTTTGGTTCCTGAATTTCTTTATTGTCTGTTTGTTCAATCGATTTTCTTATAAATTCACCGTTCTCCTTAGTATTTTTGTTCTCTGAAATTGTTCTGTTATAGTCAGAAAGCATTTCCTTAACAGAATCCATGGCAGAGTTAAAAAACGGATCGCTTTTTACATCCTCGATGTCGAGCTTTGCCTTCATGTAACTGCTTATCTCACTGAAAAGCTCGTTATCATCCGCATTCCTATATCTTTTTTCTACCTTCACTTCAAATTGTCTTTATTCAATCAGTTCGTTTTTCTTACTTTTTTTTTCGATTCCCATCCTCTGGGACTGAGTACCTAATGAACGACTTCCCTTGCAGCTTTCTCGGTCTTCATTAATCTGATGTACCCGGGATGCTTTTTCACCTTTTCAGTCAGCTCGCTCTGTGCCTCACTTTTCTTCTTCCTAACATAATTGTAGGTGTATCCAAGTTTATCGGCTATCTCCTGTGGACCAATGTCCTGCCAGTACATCCTGAGTATTTTTTTACTTACAGGATCAAGTATATCAAAAACCTCGCTGAAGATCTCTTTATACATATTTTTGTCCATGACCTCTGTAAAATCTTTATCTTCATCTGCATCTTCCCGCCTTGTAAAGTAATTGGTGGCAGCTGTACGTTTGTCGAGAACTGCTTTCCAGAGATGTTCACAAACACAATACAGATAAGTCTTGAATTTGCAGGTAAGGGCAAAATCTTTGTTATCGATCTTTTCGAGCATAATAATCAGACCATCCTGAAAAATATCGTGTGCATCTTCATTGTTTCCGCCATTTCGAGCTACCATCAGCCTTACCATGGGTATGTATCGCTCCGACAGGTAACTAACAACATAGCTCTGACGTTTTCTTAGGCAATCAATAATTTCGCTATCGGAATACTCTTTCAATGTAATTTTCGGTCTGCAGAAATAAATAAATACCCTCAAATATAATTATTTTTTAAATAAATTCAAAAACAGGGTAACAATTTCACCCCTATTCCCATTAAACCATATAAAATACTAATTGATGGGTTAACAATTTTTTATAAATAGTTGAAATGATGTGCTTTATCCGTTTTGTAAAAAACAAGACTGATGAAGTATTTAATATTTTAAGAAGGTTTTTAATGTTAGCTGACAAAAAATTATTTCCGGGCGATATGAAAGTTGTTAAAACTTCAGATTATCATGTCAACAGATTAAAGGGATCAGGAGTTCAGTTAATAACTTCAGACAAAAGATTAAGCGAGGCAATCGAGAATGCTGATGGTGTACCTTTTCAACTTATTTTCGGCCGTGAGCCGGGCGAAGGATACTATGTTAATGTCGGGGCTGGATTCAGGCAGCTTCTCGGGATAGAATCTGCAGATCTCACCGAGAGGCTTTTTCTTGATTTGATAGAAGAGGTTGTACCTCTTTATGATAATATACCTGTTAATCTCAGGGATTCACGTGAGAAATTTATCAGAGGGGAAATTGATAAATACAAAGTTGAAATACAGATCCGGACTTCCGCTGGTGAAAAAAAATGGATAAGAGACTCCTCACTGCCTCTTAGAGATGATGCTACAGGCAGGATTATCGGATCAGTTGGTATTCTCTTCGATATAACTGATACAAAAGCGGTTATGGCGAGCCTTGCTTTGGCAAATGAAAGAGTAGTTGAAAGTGAACTGTTGAAGACTGCTTTTCTGCGTAACATATCACATGAGGTGCGAACACCACTGAATGCAATTGTGGGTTTTTCGAGTCTTATTTGTGAACCGGAGTATGACGGATATGTGCGAAAAGAGTATCGTGATATAATAAATAATAGTGCTGATCATCTTCTCAGTATGATGAACAATATCTTCGAGATTTCTCAACTAGATACAAATGGAGTAAAAGCTGATTTTCAGGAAGTAAATCTCTCTGTCCTGCTTATGGCAGTTCAGGAACGCTTTGCCGGAGAAGCTGAAAGTAAAAAATTAGGCTTAAGGCTGGAACTGCCACGTGAGGGATGCAATTTAACAATCCTTACCGACGAAATGAAGCTTATGCAGGTTATCTCCAATATTGTAAATAATGCAATAAAGTTCACTGAATCGGGAAGCATCGTGATAGGTTATTATCTTAATGGTGTCAAAGTCGAAATTTTCGTCTCCGATACCGGCATCGGTATCCCCGAGGAGCATAAACCACATATATTTAAAAGGTTCTATCAGGCCGAAAGCGGTCCGGCCAGAACTTATCCCGGTACTGGTCTTGGTTTGGCAATCTCAAAAGGCTATACCGAACTTCTAGGCGGCTCAATATGGTTTACATCAGAGCAGGGGAGAGGAAGTGAGTTTCGGATCAGTGTTCCTGCGCAGTTGTGAAATGATTAACACAATGCCTGCCTTAACACTCCCAAGGGAAGTGAACCACAGTCAAACCAAAAATAGAAAAAGATTGCGATTCTAAATGTCAGGAGTTCGAGAAATGAAATTCCGGGAAAAGGAAGATATTTCTCAGGAATTTGGTATCTTTATTTACCAGTAAAATCAGGAACTCATGAAAAAAATATCAGAACTTATTATCATAATTGGTTTATGTTCACTTGCAGGATGCGTTGGAACAGAACAAAAAGTCAAAAACCAAATGACTTTCGCAAAAGCATATGGATACGTAAAATATTTTCATCCTTCCGATGAAGCCTCAAGCATCGACTGGGCAAAGTTCTCAATATTTGGTGCCAATGAGATTGAGAAATGCAGGTCAATCCCTCAGGTAACTAAAACACTTAACAGACTGTTCAAACCGATCGCTCCCTCAGTCATTTTCGTTGCGTCAGACGAAAATCCTGAATATAATATCAATTCTATTACTCCGGATAATGTTGCTGAATACAGGCTTACATTCTGGCAGCATCAGGGAGTGAGTGTAGATATGAAATTAAAAGGTGCCTACAAAAGTTCAAGAATAAACAGAGTCCCTGGGGTGGAAGGGGAAAAGATTTTCAGTTATCAGCCTGAGTTCGGCGAAATAACAGTAAAAAAAATTGGTGATGGGATTTACTGTCAGATCCCATTAGTTCTTTATTGCAATGAAAAATACACTTATCCAATAACAGATTCTAGTCTTATAAAGGGATTAAAAACAGAATTAAATAAAATTGAACTCAACACTGGAAATCTATCAACAAGATTGGCTAATGTTATTATTACATACAATGTGTTTCAGCATTTCTATCCATACTTCGATGTTATTGACATCAACTGGGACAATGAACTTGAAAAAGCTCTTACTCGTTGCTATACTGATATTAATTCAACAGATCATTTATTAACACTACAGAAATTTACAGCCCCGTTAAGAGATGGGCACTGTTATGTTTATAACAACTCTGTAAAGTTTGCAGCTCCTCCAATAGCATGGGAATGGGTTGAAAATCAATTGGTCATTACCAATTTGTTTAAAGAAAATCCTAATATTCAAATAGGTGATGCAGTTACAAAAATAAATGGAATTTCTCCGGAAAAACATTTCCAGGAAGCTTATTCCCTAATATCAGCTGGAACAAAAAGTTCG
>JANNKF010000193.1:0-4236 GCA_031396165.1 Bacteroidales bacterium
TCGCAACTTCATTCCAATATCAATCCTGGCAATTACAAACTTAAAATCGAATCTGAAACCTGTACCTGTACCAACTGCGATATCCTTATAAAAATTGAGGCTAATGCCGAATACCGCTTTAAACTGTTCTGGATACTTGAAGGTGCAGTCTTTCTTGATGCGGGGAATATATGGTCCTTTAACTATGATGCTGAGCAGATAGGATCGCAATTCCAGTTTAAAAATTTTTATAAGGATATCGCAGTTGGTACAGGTACAGGTTTCAGATTCGATTTTAAGTTTGTAATTGCCAGAATTGATATTGGAATGAAGTTGCGAGATCCGGCCATCACTCAAGGATCGAAATGGATCGTTTTCAATCGCCCTTACTCAATTAAGCCCAATCCGGTAACAAAACTCAGCGATTTTGCTGTTGTATTTGGAATCGGTTATCCATTCTAATAAAATAAATCTGCATTAACAATCTTCAATCTGAAGTGAATTTCTTAACTTGCAGATAGTCTCATTGCATTTTTTTTTGTAAAAATGAAGTTAAACATAGAACCACTCAGAAGATGGTTTGGCTTTACCCGAAGGGAGAGGAGATCTTCTTTTATTTTGCTTGTCATTGCTTTTGTAGTCCTGGGACTACGGATTACTGTTCCTGAAAAAAACATTGAACTTCAGGTATTTAGTGACACCATCGCTATCAATGAGAATGATGTGATGATTAAGCAGGATAATCAGCAAAAGGCAGGATCCACATACAGAAAAAGCTCATATCCTGCAGGAAACAGAAAGACTTTTGCGGAGAACCAGAAAAGACCCCTTATAAATTTAAACAGCTGCGATACATCTCATCTTATCACTCTACCGGGAATTGGTCCTGTATTATCATTGAGAATAATAAAATACAGGAATCTGCTTGGAGGGTATGCATCTGTGGATCAGCTAAGAGAAGTATATGGATTGTCTCCTGAAACTTTTGATATGATTAAAGGAAGAATCTCTGTAGATACCTTATTACTTACTAAGATAAGCATCAATTCTGTCGGATTCAAGGAGCTATCAAGGCTGCCCTATTTTGAAAAGTATGAAGTAACAGCAATTTTAAAATACCGGGAATTGAAGGGTAGAATAGTAGGGATTAATGACCTTACAGATAATAAGTTGATTCCGGTTGAGAAAGCTCTGAAGGTGAGGCCGTATCTGAATTTCGAATAGATTTTCCCCCCTTTCCAAGGGGGGCAGGGGGGATGTTTGTCATACTGATGAGCAGGAAATTATGGGGCAGGGGTATAGCCTTCAACCTAAAGAATTGGAATTACGCGAGATTACATGATACAAGTTTCCCCTCCTTTTGAAGGAGGGGTGGTCGGGAACGATTGATTATCTGGTATATACAATATTTTATTTCCCGACCGGGGTGGTTGATTAATTGATTTTTTCTTACCTTTATTGGTATGAAAAACAAAAACCTCTTCAACCGAAAAAACCTTAAGTCCTTCAGATCGTCTCTTAGGAACAAATCCACTTCTGCTGAGGCGGTGTTATGGGATATTTTAAAATCAAAAAATCTTAATGGAAGGAAATTCAGAAGACAACACAGTATAGGTAATTATATAGTTGACTTCTATTGTACTTCAGAAAAGTTGATAATTGAGCTTGATGGAAATCAACATGGTGAAAATCATAAAATAGAAAAAGATAAAATAAGAGATCAATATCTTGAAGTCCTTGGCTTCTCAATATTAAGATTCGAGAACAGGTTGGTATTCCAGGAACCTGAATTTGTAAAGAATGAGATAAGAAAAATCTTCAAAAAGAATGATCCGGATTTTGATTAAACAATCAACCACCCCGGCCGGTACAAACATTTGTATTATTTTGATTATCATAGCGGTCCGGCCACCCCTCCTTCAAAAGGAGGAGAAACTTAATCCGCTAATATTCAATGATATACAGCAACTGCCAGTCTCGGATTACCTGCAGGTAAATCGCTTAGGTTGACGGCCATCCCCCCGGCCCCCTTGGAAGGGGGAGTAGTTCCTGCAATTGTTAAGCATTTCACACGAAACAGTTCTGATTTCTCCGGTTTTATTTGGTTTTAGCTATAAAATTTTGTAATTTTAAGATATTCCTGAATGACTTAAATTGAACAGAAAATAGTTTCCAAATTTTAAAAACAGACAATGATGATTAATTTTAATCCATAATTGTTTTGAAAAGACTTTTTCTATTTCTAACTTTGCGCCTCGTTTAAAAACTGAATTATCAATTATGATCATTGTACCATTAAAAGAAGGCGAAAACATCGAAAGAGCTTTAAAGAAGTTCAAAAGGAAATTTGAAAAGACTGGAGTGATCCGTGAATTGCGTTCACGTCAGGCTTTTATAAAGCCCTCAGTACGCCGGAGAGAAGAAATAAAGAAGGCAATGTACGTACAAAAGCTGCAGGAAAACGAAGAATAGTTCGCTTCCCTTCGTCCTTTTTTAACATAATAAGTATGGAGGTTCCTTCATGAACCATAAGGAATCGTTCTTACAATATCTGGAGACTGAAAAACGGTATTCACCACATACCATCAGGTCATATTTGAATGATCTGGATCAGTTTTATTCCTTTCTGTCAGATCAGGGTCTGCCTGATGATGTGGTTGCTGTAACATCACACGACATAAGAGCATGGATTGTAAGTATGCTCGAAAATAATTATTCAACAGTAAGTGTTCACAGAAAAATTTCCTGTCTCAGAGTGTTTTATCGTTTTTTGCGCAAGGAAGGTGTCTTAAAGAGTGATCCACTTGAAAAAGTAGTTCTTCCGAAGAGAAAAAAGACACTTCCTGTCTTTGTGGAAGAGGCCGCAATGGATAATCTTCTTGATAATAAATTATTTGGAGAAGATTTTGCAGGCATTAGGAACAGGACTATAATCGAGATGCTCTATATGACTGGTATGAGACGGGCTGAACTGATAGGACTTCATATCAGCGATGTGGATCTGTCGGAAGGCACTGTTAAAGTAACCGGCAAAAGAAATAAACAAAGGATCATTCCACTGGTAATGCCATTTACTCACCGTTTGGAAGAGTACATAAAGCTAAGGAATGAAAAATCAGATGGTTCGGGAGCCGGGTGGTTTTTTATTACTGAAAAGGGCAACAAGTTGTACGATAAATCTGTTTATACTATAGTTAATAGTTATCTTGCAATGGTAACAACAATTGAAAAGAAGAGCCCTCATATATTACGTCATACATTTGCTACACATATGTTAAATCACGGGGCTGATCTGAATTCTATAAAGGAGTTACTGGGTCATGCCAATTTATCAGCTACTCAGATTTATACACACAATACTTTTGAAAAACTCAAGAAAATATACAAACAGGCTCACCCCCGAGCCTAAATATTAACCAATCATTAAGGAGGTACTACTATGAACATTCAGATTCATTCAGTTCGGTTTGATGCCGACAAGAAGCTAATCGACTTTGTTAATTCGAAACTGGAAAAACTTACGCAGTATGGTGACGATATAGTGAATGCTGAGGTTTTTCTCAGACTTGATAAAGATCAGGAGAGGGAGAACAAAATTAGCGAAATAAAGCTGGAGTTACCGGGTGGGCCCTTATTCGCAAAGAAACAAACCAAGACTTTTGAAGAATCCACAGATGAGGCCATAGAAGCGCTTAAAAAGCAGATTACCAAGCATAAAGAGAAGATGAGAGGGGCCTGAAAATTTCATTTACAAAAATTTGCTCTTTTATTTTGATAAATAAAATTTTAATCCATACATTTGCAAACCGTTTTTTAAGGGTGGATTATGCACCCACGGGGCGTTCTTTAAATTGCCGATGTAGCTCAGTTGGTCAGAGCAGCTGATTTGTAATCTGCAGGTCGGGGGTTCGAATCCCTTCATCGGCTCTTGAAAGATTTGTAAATGTGTGTCTTAGGAGTAAGACTCTGTTTATATTGAGGGGAGATACCAAAGCGGCCAACTGGGGCAGACTGTAAATCTGCTGGCGAATGCCTTCGTAGGTTCCTGGACGGCCGCGCCTTCGGCAAGTACCCACACGAGTTTTCCGGCGGCCAGCGCCAGCGCATCGCGATCGCCCGCGCGCTGACGCTCGACCCCGAGGTGCTGGTGCTCGACGAGGCGGTCAGCGCGCTGGATGTGAGCGTGCAGGCCCAGGTGCTCAATCTGCTAAAGGACCTGCAGGACGAACTGGGCCTGAGCTACGTCTTCATCAGCCA
>JANNKF010000194.1:0-5383 GCA_031396165.1 Bacteroidales bacterium
TGCAGGAGTAACAGGTGACTGGGTTGCAGGACTTACAAACCAGACATTAGCAACGCTAACGGATAACCTTACCAATACTACAGATCTTGTACAGACAGTAACCTATACGTTCACACCTCATATCCGTCCTGGAGATGGTGGTACGGAATGTCTTAACGGAGTACAGATAATTAATACCTTGCAAATTAATCCTCAACCCCGGATCTTCCCGGTATCACCAAATACAATTCAATGCGATAGCACAACAACAAGTATTCAGTTAAGTAGCCCGAGTCTATTTACCAGCGGTCTTATTAAATTCAACTATACTGTTACAACAACAGGCGATGTTACCGGATTTGATGCAAGTGTGAACAACCTGCCTAACAATTTTATTATAACTGATAATCTGATTAATCACACCGATACTTTCAGAATTGTTACCTACAGGGTCGTTCCAGTAAGTCCTGTTGGATGTGCCGAAGGACCTTCTCAGGAGATAAAGGTTACAGTTAATCCGACACCACGTGTGTATCCTTCTGTTCGAATAAATCTTAAACCGGAAATTTGTCCGGCCGGTGCAAGTCCTACTCTGACACAGATTGTCCTGACCTCTCCGACTGTAATGACATCAGGAGCAATGAAATTTGATTACACAATTACCAAAACTGATGGTTTCGTGATAGGGAATACCACTCCGGAAGTGAACAGGATCCCCGGGTATACAATATCATACGGATATCAGAATACTTCAGACACAATAAAATCGGTTTATTATCACATTATTCCGAAGGTTGATAATGCAATTTGTGTTGCCGGCCCGAAGGTCGTGAGTGAAGTGAAAGTTCATCCTAAGCCTTTACAGAACCTGATAATCACAACACCACTTACTTGCGACGGAGGTTCTGATGCTGAACTGAGTGCGGTTACTGCAGAGGGTGCAGGTCTTTACTATTACGACTGGATAAGGACTTCTGTCGATCAGGTACATGCATATAGTATACCAAACCTTTCTAATCGCAGGGGAGGAAGATGGGATGTAACAGTTACCGATAATCTGGGTTGCAAAAACTCAAGTTTCATCTTTGTTGAAGGTGCTTATCTCGACTCTTACTTATATGTAGTTGACACAACAGGTTTCGGAACAACCTGCCCGGGATCGAATGATGGCCAGATCTGGATTAAGGAGAAGAATTCCTCCACGGGGATCGCACCATTTAAATACTGGATCGTGAGAGATGGTCAGGATTCAACAGCAGCAATTAAGGGAACACTTCCTTCCACAGAAGTCCTTCAGAGGCATTATAATCTGATGCCGGGTAATTACAAATTATTCCTGAAAGACAATAACGGATGCTATAACCAGACTTTCCCTGTGGCAACTATCATTGAACCTGAAATTATAACTGTTGAGTTTGAAAAAAGCTCATTCCCCGGAGGATTCAATATATCCTGCTATGGATATAACAATGGATCTGTTTGGGTTGATACGATCTACGGGGGTAACAAAGGTTACAGGTATAAGTGGTCAACA
This sequence comes from Bacteroidales bacterium, assembly GCA_031396165.1. Classification (GTDB taxonomy): domain Bacteria; phylum Bacteroidota; class Bacteroidia; order Bacteroidales; family VadinHA17; genus LD21. The sequence goes on from JANNKF010000194.1 coordinate 1,514, forward strand.
TCTACCGGATTGATAACCGGAGTTGATACATTAAACAGACTCGATAACATAACAGCAGGGGTATACTATCTCACAACAACTGATAGAAAAGGATGCTCGAATATTCATACTGTAACTATTACTCAACCTGAAGGAATGATTGCATCAGGTGTTCTGTCACAGAGCCCCGATGGTAATTATAATATATCATGCGATGGGGGCAATGATGTGAAGATAGAGCTGGCAATTTCCGGCGGATCTGGAATTTATACATATTCCTGGACCAACCCGGACGGATTTACCGCATCTACAAAAGATATTTCAGGATTAAAAGCCGGTCTTTATACCTGTGAAGTACGCGATGTAAATGGTTGTATACTTACTCCTCCATTTGAAAAAACACTTACTGAACCCGAACCTCTGGGAGTAACTTTGACTCCTTCGGTATCAAATGATGGAGGGTTTGATATAAACTGTAACGGGGGAACCGGTTCAGTAACCACATCGGTTAGCGGGGGAAGTTCAGGTAACTATACCTATATCTGGAGCACAAACAACGGAGCAGGTATCATTCAGGGTCAAAAAGATCAGCCGGCTCTGACTGCAGGGAAGTACAATCTTATTGTAAAAGACCTGAATAACTGTGTTTTACAGGATAGTATCACACTCACACAACCGCCTGTTTTTGCTTTGCAGCTTGCTGCCACGAATATTACCTGTGCTGCGCCCGGATTTGATAATGGTACCGTTAACCTTACAGTTACTGGAGGCATCGGATCATATTCATATTCCTGGTCAAACGGAGCAACAACTGAGGACGTAACAGGCCTTATCCAGGGTAATTACCAGGTTACAGTCACGTACAATAGCTCCTGTTCGAAATCCGATGCGGTACAGATCAACCTGCCACCGCCACTTACATATTCAAAAACACTTTCAGATTATAATGGGTTCAATATAAGCTGCTTTGGACTTGAAAATGGCTCAATAATTATAACACCAACTACAGGACTGGCTCCGTTCAGGTATAGTTGGAACGGACCTGATGGATTTACTGCAAACACAAGTGGAATTTCAGGATTGAAAGCAGGTGTATATAACCTGACAATCAGAGACCAGAACGAATGTACAGTAACTGAGATCATTACTCTTTCAGAACCAGGACAGCTTGGTCTGACGCATACCCTTTCTTCGAGTATTGCAGGAGGATTCAATATCAACTGCGCAGGTGATAGTACGGGAACGATCCGAATTGACCCGTTGAATCAGGTGAATTCTGTTCAATACCTCTGGTCCGATGGGGTTACCGGTAACACCAGGGCTGATTTGCCTGCTGGGATATATAGTATTGTTATTACAGATGAAAACAGCTGCTCTGAACGCTCAACTATAACACTTACTCAACCTGATTCAATAAGACTTAACTACGAAGTTACCAAACCACTTTGTCCGGATAAACCTGATGGTGAAATAAGACTCAATGTGACCGGGGGGGTGAGAGGTGCTGATTATATCTATAAATGGTCGGATAATTCAACTGGCAGAAATGTTTCAAATATTCTCAGGGGATTCTATAAGGTTTCAGTTACAGACATGAATGGCTGTCAGGTTAAGGATTCTCTGAAGATTGAACCACTTAATGAGACCTGCCTTGTTATTCCGAATGCAATTTCTCCGAATGACGACCTGATAAATGATGTATGGAATATAGGAATGATTGAATTATATCCATTGATGGAGATAAGGGTATTTAACAGGTGGGGTGAAACAGTCTGGCGTTCTGAAAAAGGTTATCCGAAGCCATGGGATGGAAAGAGCAATGGTGCTAATCTGCCGGTTGATTCATACCATTATATTATTAATCTGCATAATGGATCGAAGCCGATTATTGGACCTATAACTATTGTGAAGTAAATTTTATTATTTTTGAGTGCTGGTGAAAAAGCTGGGTTTAATACTGATCTTATTATTTCTGATAGCCAACCTGTCTGTCGGTCAGCAACTGCCATTATATAGCCAGTACCTGTATAACAAGTTCCTTATTAACCCTGCTGTTGCCGGCAGCGATGGTTTTACAAGTGTGAGCCTCACTGCCAGGGAACAATGGGTAGGTTATTATGGAGCCCCCAGAACATTTTCTTTCAGTGCGCAGACCAGGAAGCTTAAGAAAAGTTATATTCTTAAACAGACCAGGGTGAAAAAGGAGGTATTCAGGCCCAAATCAGACGGTAGAGTTGGTTTGGGAGCATATGTCTTCAGCGATAAGAACGGACATATTCAGAGAACAGGGTTCCAGCTCGCATATGCATATCATACGTGGATTGAGAATGAAACGCAATTATCTATGGGGCTGGCACTTACAGGATATCACTATAAGATAAATGAAAAGGAAATAGACTTTGAGGACCCGAATGAACCCTTGCTTAACAGTAACCTTCGTCGCGGCATGTTTGTACCGGATGCAACCTTTGGGATACACCTTCTGAATGCTAAATATAGTTTTGGGTTTTCTGCAGACCAGCTGCTTGAAGCTTCTGCTAAAATTGGTGGTGCTGCCTATCAGAACTTTAAAATGAGCAGACAGTATTACCTTTTTGGCTCATATGATTTTGATAATGGTCCAGGCGCTGTTATACAACCCTCCTTTATGCTGATGATGTCCCATCAACTTAAACCGCAGTCTGATATTGGAGTTACCTATATCTATGAGCAGGATTTTTGGGGCGGATTAGCTTTCAGGACCAGTGGAGCTATTATCGCAAATGTGGGCTTGAAATATGAGAATATTTTTATCGGGTATGCCTTTGATTTCACTTTGCAGGAGATCCAAAGGGTTACATACGGAACACATGAAGTTACTTTCGCCCTCAAATTCGGCGATAATACCAGAAGATACCGCTGGCTCGACAGATACTAACATCATATTGCCCGACGCCCGACGCCTGACGCCTGACGCCTTTATTTGCCTAAAGTTTGCTCAAAATGTAGATTACAGAGCTGCTTCTCTTCCTGTTAAAAAGTGAATTGATTGCGTAGAACTTGGCTCTGACCATTCCTTTAATAAATGCCATAGTTGATTTTTTATACTTTTCACTCAGAGATGAAATGTAGAAAACATCCAAAGGCAGGTTTCTTATTTCCTTTACCCTAAAACCTGTTTTCTCTGCAAAAAGAGCAAAAGTTTCAGGATTGAAATGCCATAAATGCCGTGGCACATCATATGCTGCCCAGCACTCTTTGTAATGAATAGCATCGAATGAACCGCTGTTAGGAAGAGCTATTACACTAACACCGTCTGGCTTCAAAAGACGTCTGATCTCGGATGCATATTTAAAGGGTTCGTGGAAGTGTTCAAGAACATGCCAGAGAGTTATACAATCGAAACTTTCCGGTTTAAGGGCATACAATTCTTCAGGACCAGATATATCCAATCCAAATTGGGTTTTGGAGTTAACCCGCGCTTTATCGTTTATCTCTATGCCCTTTACATTCCATCCACTTTTCTTCATGGTTTCAGCAAAATGGCCGGTGCCACTTCCTATATCAAGCAGGTAACCGGATTCCATCCCTGAGACCTTCTTAATAATAGCCTGTTTCCGGCACAACATTAAACTCCTGGCGAAACGATATAGTTTATTCGAAAATCCTGCTGAAGTATTGCTATGCGATATGTAATCGTCAGATTCATAATATCTTCCAATCTCATTTTCATCCGGATAATCCTGGGTAAATTGAAATCCGCATTCCTTACATTGTATTACCTGAAAAACCTCCTTGCTTAAAAAATGATCAGTACAACTGAATTTATCAGAAATATTTTCTGATAAGCAGAGCGGACAGGAATGATGATGTACCATTTATTTATTCTTTACAGAATTTAAATATCAAGAT
>JANNKF010000315.1:0-6791 GCA_031396165.1 Bacteroidales bacterium
AAAGTATTCGGTTAATGATCTCCGACTGTATTTTGAAAACGATGTGAGGTTCCTTGATCAGTTTAAGACAGCATTCTGAGGAGTTTGAACAATAGTATGAAAGGTAATGTTAATCTTTGCACTGTAATATATTGAATGAAATGAAACAACAGGATATTCAGGTACCCCTTTGTGACAAATGCTCACTTGAGACGGGTTCAATATTCAGGAATCTTACCCCTGAGGAGATGGACATTCTTAATTTCGAGAAGGATTTTCGTCAGTATAAGCGCGGAGACATTTTATACCAGGAGGGTAACAGGATAAGCGGTTTCTTTTGTATTAACACCGGAATAATAAAAGTATTCAAGACGGGATTTGATGGTAAAGAGCAGATAATCAGATTTGCAAAACCCGGAGATATTATTGCTTACAGGAGTGTTTTAAGTAATGAGCTGGCATGTACTTCCGCAAAGGTTATCGAAGATTGCAGCGTCTGTTTCATCCCCTCCGAAATTCTGATTCAGTTCATTAAATCCAATTCATCATTTTCACTCGAATTACTTAAGCTTGCATGCCACGAACTTGGTGAAGCCAATTCATTCATTACCGATATTGCACAGAAAACCGTACGGGAAAGGCTTGCGGAAATATTATTATTGCTTGTTGATGATTTTGGTATTGATAACGAACAATATCTGAATATTTCACTGACACGTGAGGAGCTGGCAAATATTGTAGGAACCGCCACAGAATCGGTTATCAGGCTGCTGTCTGAATTTAAATCCGATAAGTTAGTTGAGCTTAACGGACGCAAGATAAAGATCCTGAATAAAAAAGGTCTCGAAAAGATCAGTAATGTTTTTAACTAGGTCCCCGCTGCCCCCTGCACCTTAAAGGGGGTCTAAATATTTGTAAGTTAATTAAATAACCTTAAAACAGAATTCCTGTGGAAGGGGCTCCGAATTGCTTACCCAGGTGTTTATAAGCGTGTTCGGTAGCTTCACGTCCCCGAGGTGTCCTTTTAAGATATCCTTCCTTGATCAGAAACGGTTCATAAACCTCTTCAATAGTACCGCTCTCTTCTCCTACTGCAGTTGAGATTGTGGTCAGTCCCACAGGTCCGCCACTGAACTTATCGATTATCACAGAGAGGATCCTGTTATCCATTTCGTCGAGACCATGCTGATCGATATTGAGGGCTTTGAGGCCATATCGTGTAATGGCGATATCGATAACTCCCGAACCCTTTACCTGTGCAAAATCTCTTACCCTTCTCAGCAGGGAGTTGGCTATTCTGGGGGTTCCCCGGCTTCGCCTGGCAATTTCGACCGCTGCTTCTTCATCTATCTTAACATTCAGAATGCCGGCCGATCGTTTTACAATTCCTGTAAGGATCTCGTGGTCATAGTATTCCAGATGAAACTTGATTCCAAAACGGGCTCTCAGAGGGCTTGTTAACAACCCTGAGCGGGTAGTAGCGCCTATGAGGGTAAAATTATTAAGTGTAAGTTGTACACTTCTTGCACTCGGCCCTTTATCGATCATAATATCGATCTGGAAATCTTCCATAGCAGAGTAGAGATACTCCTCAACGACTGGGCTCAGCCTGTGGATCTCATCGATGAAGAGAACATCCCCTTCCTGCAGATTTGTAAGTAATCCGGCAAGATCTCCGGGTTTATCCAGAACCGGTCCGGATGTAACCCTCATGTTTACCTGCAGTTCATTAGCAATTATTGTGGCAAGGGTAGTTTTTCCGAGCCCGGGAGGACCGTGTAAAAGAACATGGTCGAGCGATTCGCCTCGTTGTTTTGCAGCGGTAACAAAGACAACCAGGTTTTCCATTACCTGTTTCTGTCCTTTAAAGTCGCTGAAACTCAGAGGCCTTAACTGTTTTTCAAATTCTTTATCATTGACAGAGATAAGTTCCTTTCTGATGTTGAGGTTCTCTTCCATAGAGCAAAGTAACTATTTAATCAGCTTAGTGTCGCTTTCCGGAAGCTTTATTCTCACGCCATTAATACTTATCTCGACATCGTCCTTATATGTAATTACCAGCAACGGAGTTCCCTCTTCATCAAATTTCTTCCAGGTTTTTTGTCTTATTCCATTCTGGAAATTCTGCTGTTCTTTTATTTTACCGCTTTCATAATAGAAGCTTTGTTCCCCGTCGGGGTTACCCTGGACAAAGCTGCCTTTAAACTTCAGTTTCCCACTGGTATAATATGCTCTCCACTGCCCATCCTTCAATCCCGTAATATATTTCCCTTCCTCAGTGAAGTCGCCGTTTTTCAGTTTCCACTCACCGTTTCGCTCACCGTCGGAGTATTCTCCCTGTGCAATTACCTGCCCGTCGGGAGAGTATTCAGTACACAGCCCATCTCGCTGACCCTGAAAGTATTCTTCCTCCCTTAGAATAGTTCCGTTCTCATAATACCACTTCCAAACGCCGTCGGGACGGCCATTATTATATGATCCGGTCTGCTCAGTTTTCTGAGCTGCATTATAGAATTTCCACTGCCCTGTACGGCGGTTATCAGTATATTGGCCTTCAGCCATTACCTTGCCATCGGGGTATAGATCCTTCCATTTTCCGTTATGATTACCCGCCTCATCCACAATGCCTTCCGAGATTTTTATTCCATTGTCATTGTAGACAAAAGCATTAACTACTTTACCATCTTTGGTAAATTCACGGTGAATGCCGACAGGTACATTGTTCCGGTACGGGCCACTAAAGATCAGCTTACCATCCTGATCATATTTATTTATAACCTCAATATCGGGTTCATCCTCAACCTTTGATTTCACTATTGCGCCATTCTCATAGAGCATTGTTAACACAAGTATTCCCCTGTTATCGTACTCTTTATAATATCCATGCAGATTATCGTCAACAAATGTTTTTTCAGTTTTCAATCTGCCGTTAGGGTAAAATTCCTTCCATTCGCCCTGTTTGAGACCTTTGCTGTCGATCCTGTTAATTCTTTCACGGCTCGACATAAAATCGTTGTGATATTCAAGGAGTGTTATAATGTTTCCATCCTTGTCATATTCCTTGGAAAGACCTTCTTTTTTTCCACTGTTCCAGGCAAATGTCTGTTGAATTTTTCCATCGGGAAAATAAACATAAGCTGTTCCTTCCTTTTTATCTCCTGCAAAAAGTTCCTTTGAGTATACAAAAACACCCCTTGATGGATCTTTTTTATATTTATAATAATACCCGTTCTTTTTGCCGAAGAGATAGTTTATTTTTTCTGTAGTATCACCTGCCTGATCGAAGAAAATCCAGATACTGTCGAGAAGAAAATTTGTTCTCTTTCCCTCTGATTTTTTAACCCCGGTAACATAGTAGCTTTTCCAGAAACCTTCAGGCTTTCCATTTTTAATTAACCCTTCGCTTGAAACCGTACCGTTAGGATATTTAAATATCTGATATCCATCACTTCCGGAACTGTTTTCCTGAGCAGATACATAATTACAAATCAATAAAAAAGAAATAAAAGCAATAATACGTCTCATATGTTAAAGGCCAAGTTTTTCAGAAATTTCCATCATCCTGAGGATTGGTTTACGTGCTTTGAGAAGCACCTCATCTTCTAAAATAATCTCCGGTTTTTCAGATAAGAGGCAATCATAAATCTTCTTAATTGTAACAAGTTTCATAAAATTGCATTCGCTGCAGCCACATGTTGAATCTCTGGGTGGAGCAGGAATATAATTTTTCTGCGGATTTTCCTTTATCATCTGATGTATTATACCTGCCTCAGTAGCAACAATATATGTATTACCAGGATCTTGTTTTGTGAAGTTGAGTAATGCGGATGTAGAGCCTATAAAATCTGCAACAAGTCTGACGGGCATTTCACATTCGGGATGAACAATAATTTTAGCATCAGGATTATCGCGTTTAAGATTGATTATAGCCTCGAGAGAAAACTCTTCATGTACATGACAAGTACCATTCCAGATAAGCATATCCCTTCCGGTTTTATTAAGGATATAATTTCCAAGGTTGCGGTCGGGAGCAAAAATGATTTTTTCATCAGGAGGTAAAGATTCTATTATCTGTACAGCATTTGTAGAAGTGCATGTAATGTCTGAAAGTGCTTTAATATCGGCACTTGTATTGACATAAGTTACAACAGTTCTTCCCGGATTTGCCTTCAGATACTTTTCAAAATCCTCGGCTTTACAAGAATCGGCCAGTGAGCATCCTGCCATCAGATCAGGCAGAAGAACCTTTTTTTCGGGAGCAAGAATTTTTGCTGTTTCGGCCATAAATTTTACCCCTGCAAAAAGAATTATGTCGGCAGTATTTGAGGCAGCTTTCTGTGAAAGAGCCAGGCTGTCACCAACAAAATCAGCAATATCCTGGATATCTCCGGTCTGATAATAGTGTGCAAGAATTATAGCATTTTTTTCAGCTTTCATTCTTTGGATTTCCGAAATATAATATTCTGAACTTTCTGTTTTCATTTCAATGTAAACTTAATCAATAAAGTTTTACCGAAATCCACATCTTCTTTTTTCGGGTGATTATTAACATCATAGTATTCTTAAATCTTTAATTTAAATTTTATTTATGATGAAGATGATGTCCTGTTAATAGTGTTGAAAGAAAAATCACTTTTTCATTGCTTATTTCATCATCACAACTCCATTAACATCTTATAAACATCTCAAAAAATATACCGTTTTTGATAATCAGACGATTAGTCATGTAATTAACAGTTGTTAATATAGTTTTGTTAATATAGGTTTCATCACAAAAGTAAAGGTTTTAAGGTTTATTTCCGGTTCATATTTAGAGATTTTTTTCTTAAAACTTTATGTGAAGCTGATCCGACTTGTTTATAACCATCAAAAAGGTTAATAAAATCCTTTTTTTCGCCTCTTATCATATACTTCTTTACATGTTATCAACAGTGTTTTCAGTAATTCTTCAATTTGAACTTTGAGGATGAATTGTTGTTGTTAGTAGTAGATTCATCGCATAAATATTGAAATTATGAGATTATTTTTGAATAGGTCAGGGATCGTATGTTTAAAATGCGAAAATGAAATAAAATACAGTATGAGTGTTAGGGATCAAGCATAAAGCCCCATTGATTTTCTTCGTTTACCCCGACCCCAAGGGGAGCGAAGAAAATCAATTGCACCCTTTAGGGTTGGGGCAAATAATTGATTTTCAAGCATAAGTAAATTAATATTCATAATTGCCGATAGTCATTAAATACGAAATATCAGGTTGTTTATTAAAGATATTAGAATATTTTTTTCTTTTGTTATTCAATTATATTAATTTGCCACAGTTTGTTGAAACAAGTTAGAGAGCAAGACATTGAAAGACAGAAAAATTGCGATAGTATCGGATCATGCAGGTTATTACCTCAAGGAGAAGTTGTTAACCTACCTTAAAAAGGAAAAGTATAGTGTAAAGGATTTTGGTTGTTCATCGCCGGAGGTTGTTGATTATCCTGATGTAGCACACCCATTAGCCAATGCGATATCTGCAGGGGAGTATGATCTGGGGATTTCCATTTGCGGAACAGGAAATGGTATTAACATGGTTGTAAACAAACATCCCGGGGTTCGGGGTGCATTATGCTGGAATGAAGAGATAAGCAGGCTGGCCAGGGCTCATAATGATGCTAACATCTGTGCAATACCGGGACGGTTTGTTTCAGAATCAGAAGCATACCTGATTGTTAAAACTTTTCTCAGTACTGAATTTGATGAAGGAAGGCACAGAAGAAGGATAGATAAAATTTCATTAAAAATGTATTAGTATGCTTTCAAACTCATGCCGGTATGGTATAAGAGCAGTAATTTATCTGGCAGGTCAGCCAAAATCAGCCGGGATGACAGGGATTAAAAAGATAAGCGACGATCTTGATCTTCCTATGCCTTTTCTGGCAAAGATTTTACAACAGCTTGCAAAACAGAAAATTCTGGCTTCTTCAAAAGGACCGCATGGTGGCTTTTCACTTCTGAAAGATCCCAAAAAAATTACTTTGCTCGACATAGTAAATTCTATCGACGGGTATGACGTCTTTACAAATTGTGTTATGTATAATGGATCGTGTACAGAAAATGATAAAAAGAAGTGTCCGTTGCATGATGATTACGAAAAACCCAGGGCTGAGCTTATTTCACTTTTCACTAACAAAACCATTTTTGACCTTGTTAAGGATCCTGTTAATTCAGAGTTAATACCTATCTGATTTTTCTTTCTACAATAGGTTTGAGCCACAACCAGAGAAAAACAGAAGTAAGAACACCCAAGAGATTAGTAAGGGCATCAATAATACTTCCCGTCCGCGTTGTAGTAATTGTCAACTGTAATATTTCCATCAGAATGCCGTATAATACAGGGATCAGCGCTATTGTAAACAACTGCATTGTACCATTTATATATGCACGGTGTTCAAGAATAATAACCGACATTAGTCCGGCATACATTAAGAAGTGAGCAATTTTATCGAAATGAGGAATATTCAGAAACGGAACACTATCAAGTGAATCTGATTCTGCAACACTAAGATAGAGAATGATCAGAGCCACTATTATCGAGAAAATATTCTTCTTTATCATTTTACCTTGAATTATTCATAAACTTAGTTAAGATGCTCTATTCCTTTGTGTTACTTTGTACTGTACTTTGTGTTCCCCGTCCGAACGGACTTCGTCCGGGCGGGCTTCGTGGTAAAAAAAAGCTTAACCACAAACCTGCCTGCCGGTAGGCAGGGGCGCACTAAGGATTACACAAAGGTTCACAAAGGTTTATGAATAAAGCAGGATAGAAG
>JANNKF010000246.1:0-15936 GCA_031396165.1 Bacteroidales bacterium
ATATGAGATTAGAAAAAATTATTCCGGAGCAGATTGTATTAGCTATCTGCCGTCAGACACCCGAAGGAATGCAGAAAAATTCATAAAACTGATTAACCCCGAATTTGTAATATTTGTGAAGTATGAATTCTGGAACAACTATATATCAAGGCTTTACAGTAAAAAAATTCCATTATATCTGGTATCAGGAATTTTCCGTCGTGGACAATCTTTTTTCAAATGGTATGGTTCATTTTTCAGGAAGATGCTCATGAAATTTGAAAAAATTTATGTTCAGGATAAGAGCTCCCAGGAACTACTGGCGGGGATCGGTTTAAAGAATTCCGAAGTAGCCGGAGATACACGATTTGACAGGGTAATACAGTTGACCCAGACGACAAGAGATATTCCACAACTTGTGCAATTCATAGGGAATGAGAAACTCTTTCTTGCCGGTAGCAGCTGGCCGAAGGATGAAGAGATAATTGCACAATATATCAACAGATCTCCTGAAAAAATGAAGTGGGTATTTGCACCGCATGAAATTGATAAATCCCAGATTGACAGGCTTGAGAATCTCTTTACTGTTAAGGTTGTCAGATTTTCAGATTTCAATGATGCCTCGTCCGATGCAAGGGTTCTGATTATAGATAATATAGGAATGTTATCATCTGCTTATAAATATGCGCACCTGGCTGCAATAGGAGGCGGATTCGGAAAAGGGATCCACAACATTCTTGAACCGGCCTGCTGGGGAATCCCCGTTATGTTTGGTCCGCGGTACAAAAAGTTCAAAGAAGCGGTTGATTTAATTAATGCGAATGGGGCTATGACATTTGATTCGTTTGACAAATTTTCAGTTATTCTTGATAAATGGCTGTCGGATGAGCCATTTTACTTAAAATCAGCAAAAACCGCCGGCGATTATGTAAAAGATAACACTGGCGCAACTGCATTAATTATCAAAGAGATCACCCAAAAAGATATTAACAAATTAGACTCATAATTTGTTAAAAACTAATCCATTTTAAATTAAGAAGGATCATTTAAAGAGACGTAAATTGTTCAGCCGCAATAAACCGTTAAGGATATTGTATGTATTCAGATAACCAAGTAATTACTATAACCTAATCGAAGAATTATTAATCCTTAATCCTAAATTTATGATGAATCATTTCAAGCGAATGTTTTCTATGTTGATCTTCCTGTTCATCTCAGTTATGATGTTCGGGCAGGCATCTACAACATCCGGAATTAATGGTAAGATTGTTGACCCTTCAGGCAAACCCCTTGCCGGAGCAACCGTTCTTGCTGTACATGTTCCATCGGGATCTCAGTATGGAGCTCTTGCCAATAGCGAAGGCTTTTTCTCTATCCAGGGTATGCGTCCGGGCGGACCTTACAACATCGAGGTTTCCTTCATCGGGTACTCGAAGAAAGCAGTTAATGATATTTCATTATTGCTGGGTGAATCGTTTGTTTTAAACACCGGTCTGGAAGAATCAAGTACTCAACTTAGTGAAGTTGTTGTAGTTGGTGCAAAAGCCCCGGTTTTTAACTCTGAAAAAAATGGCACATCAATCAATATCAGCAATCGTCAATTGACTGCTATGCCAACGATCAACAGGAGCATCAACGATCTGACCCGTCTTACACCACAATCGAACGGAAACCAGATTGGTGGCGGTAACTATCGTCAGAACTTCATCACAGTTGATGGTGCGCAGTTTAACAACGCATTCGGTATAGGTACAAACCTTCCCGGCAATGGTGCTCCGATCTCTCTCGATGCAATTGACCAGATCTCGGTTAATATCACACCTTATGATGTACGTCAGAGTGGTTTTATCGGTGCTTCTGTTAATGCTGTTACCCGTTCAGGTAGCAACGAATTCTCAGGTTCTGTTTATACTTATTTGCAGAATGAAAAATATAAAGGCAATTTTGTTGCCGGTGATAAATTCACAAGGACACCTTCCGATTATAGCATGATGGGAGTACGTCTTGGTGGTCCGATAATTAAGAATAAATTGTTCTTCTTTATTAACTACGAACAGGAGAAAACAACTGTTCCGGGTCCTTCACGTGTTGCTGCAACACCCGATGCTCCGGCAAACTTTCCAAAAAATATTGCTCGTCCCACAGAGGCTAACCTTCAAATGATGAGTGACTACCTCAGAGATACCTATGGTTATGAAACAGGCCCCTATCAGGGTTATGCTTTCGAGAGTCCGGGTTTGAAATTTCTTGCCAGAATCGACTGGAACATAAATAAAGATCATAAGTTCAACATCAGATACAGCTACCACGAAAGTAAAGTACCAAACAATCCAAGTACTTCAGTATCGCCTTTCGGATCCCTTTATACCGGAAACCGCCAGAGCATGGATGCTATGTGGTATAAGAATTCCGGCTACTTCCAGGAGAGGAACTTCACCTCACTATCAGCTGAATTAAACTCCTCACTGGGAGGCGGAAGATTTATGAATACCCTTCGTGCAACCTACTCATTCCAGGATGAGCCCCGCAGCACAGTAGGAAAAACATTCCCGTTTGTTGACATCCTCGATGCAGGACGTCCATATACATCTTTCGGAACAGAATTATTTTCATATGGAAATCTTAGAGAAGTCGGAACAATAACAATAACCGATGATATTACCTGGTCTATGGGTATTAATAATTTCACAGCCGGTCTGGAGTACGAACATGATAATACAAGAAATGGTTTCCAGCGTTTTGGAACAAGTTTCTATGTATTTAACTCATGGAATGATTTCACCAGCGGTGCAAGACCAAAAGATTTTGGTATTACTTTCTCAAATTCACCGGGTTATGCTCAGGCTTTCCCAACATTTAAGTATGCCCAGATATCAGGTTATCTTCAGGATGAAATTATTGTAAGTTCAAGACTTAAAGTAGTTGCAGGCGTTCGTTTCGACCTTCCTTCATATCCGGAACCACTTCCACAGCACCCCATTATTGCAGGCCTTGATTTTAACGGACAGTCTTTCAATTCTTCAGAACTTCCGAAAACAAGCGTGATGATATCACCGCGTCTGGGATTCAACTTTGACTTTACCGAGGATCGTTCACTTGTTCTGCGCGGTGGAACAGGAATCTTTACAGGACGTATTCCTTTTGTATGGATTGTTTCACAGGCCGGAGATGCAGGTATGATCCAGACAACACAGAACTATTCAGGTGCCGCAGTTCCTGCCTATATAACAGGGTTCAACCCCGATCCAAGAGCTTATCTGCCCGATCCACAGCCGGAAGCCGGTACGATAATACCAGGAACTTTTACAATTATCTCAAAGGATTTCAAAATGCCTCAGACTTGGAAAACCAGTCTGGCACTTGATGCTAAACTCCCCTGGGGATTGAGAGGAACACTTGAAGGTATCTATAATAAGGATATAAATACGGCTTTCTTTGTTAATCCGGGTCTTAAAGACCCTACAGCCCTCGGTATCGACGGTTACCCTGATAACAGACTAATCTATCCTAATGCCTTTATCGACAGATATTACCAGCTTCACACTGGCGGAGTTCCTAATCCAGCAGGTTCATCGGCTGTTACTCCGATTGTTCTGGAAAACAGAACAGGTGGATACTACTGGTCAGCTACAGCAAAACTTGAAAAAGGCTTTAAAAACGGTTTCGCCGGAATGATTGCTTATACCCACAGTGAGGCTAAAAACCTTGTTGATGGCAGTGGCGATCAGCCATCTTCTGCATGGACAGGTAATGCCAACGTGAATGGAGCAAACAGTGCAGAATTAAGCTATACAAGCTATATTAATCCAAATAAATTCATCGCGAATCTTTCGTACAGGATTGATTATCTTGACCATATGGCTACTTCTATTTCATTGTTCTTTGAAGGCGCCTCATCCGGACGGTTCTCTTACACATATTCAAATAACATTCTTCGTGATGCTGCCGGCTCAAATAACCTGATCTATATCCCAAGGGATCCTTCAGAGATAACTTTTGTGAACCAGACTGTTAACGGATTCGTCTGGACAGCTCAATCCCAGAGCGACAGGTTTTTTGAATTTCTGAATCAGGATAAATATCTGAGTTCAAGAAAAGGAAAGTACGCTGAGCGTAACGGTGCCATAATGCCATGGAGAAACAGCATCGACCTGAAAATTATGCAGGATTTCTATATTGATGTTGCAGGGAAACGTAATACTGTTCAGATCAGTCTTGATATCCTGAACTTTGCCAACCTGTTAAGTAATAAGTGGGGAATTGCGCAGGTATATAACCAGGGCAACATACTTGCCCAGACTAATACATCAAGTCTTGTTCCCGGTGGAACAGTAATCCCGACTTTCAGACTTAATCCCTATAATAATACAATGTTGACTAATACTTTCAGCAATAACATCAGTTATACATCTACTTATTCCATGCAACTTGGAATACGTTATATCTTCAATTAAAAGTTATTGTTCAATATGAGAGGCTGTCAGAATTCTGACAGCCTCTTTTTTTTTAGACTGTGAAATGGTTCACAGTTCCTCTCCGTTATTCTATCATTCAGTTCCATAATAAACTGATTCATAAGTGTTGTTTTTAGACTTGAACATTACGCTATGTGAATTGTTTCAACATTAAGAAAAGTTAATGTAAATGGCACAAAATAAGATAGATAGTCCTCGGTTAATAACTATGTTATCAAATGTTAATAAACTTAAATTTTTACTATTGCATTGTGCAGTCCGCTTGTATAATTTAGCAATTATCCATCCGGGAAACCGGCGGTCGTATAATCTCAACAAAATCAGAGAATAACAAAAATATATGGAAAAATTATTTATCCAGGAACCAGCTATTGCCACCGAAAAGGCAAGTGTGGAACAAAAAGTATCAGGCATGGAAAAAACAGGTAAAACACAAGATAACGAAAAACCTGTATATTCCCATGAGGAGGCAGTTGATGCAAGCATTCAATATTTCAGGGGCGATGAACTGGCAGCGAGAGTCTGGGCAAATAAATATGCCTTAAAGGACTCATTCGGTAACCTTTTCGAGAAAACTCCCGACGACATGCACCGAAGGCTTGCACGTGAGATACACAGAGTGGAACTTAAGTATAAAAATCCACTCTCAGAAGAGCTGATATACAGTGTTTTGAAAGATTTCAAATACATTGTTCCCCAGGGAGGGCCTATGACCGGTATCGGAAATGACTACCAGATAGCATCATTATCAAATTGTTTTGTTATCGGGAACGATGGTTCATCAGACTCATATGGCGGTATCATGAAGATCGACCAGGAACAGGTTCAGCTTATGAAACGTCGCGGCGGGGTTGGTCACGATCTGTCGCACATCAGACCAAAAGGAACACCGGTGCTCAACAGTGCCCTCACTTCAACAGGTGTTGTACCCTTCATGGAAAGATACTCAAACTCAACAAGGGAAGTTGCACAGGATGGGAGAAGAGGAGCGCTAATGCTCTCAATATCAATAAAACATCCCGATTCCGGGAAATTTATTGATGCAAAACTTGAAAGCGGAAAGGTAACGGGAGCTAATGTTTCTGTTAAGCTCACCGACGATTTCATGAAGGCTGTTGAGGATAAAACATTGTTCAGACAACAATATCCTATAAAATCAGATAAGCCCCGGTTTGCCAAAGATGTTGATGCGGTACAGCTCTGGTCAAAGATTATCCATAATGCATGGAAATCAGCTGAACCGGGTGTCCTCTTTTGGGATACCATTATTAAAGAGAGTGTTCCTGACTGTTATTCTGATCTGGGTTATGCAACCGTTTCAACCAATCCATGCGGAGAGATCCCGTTATGTCCTTATGACAGCTGCAGGCTCCTGGCAATTAATTTGTTCAGCTACGTTAATAAACCATTCACAACTGAAGCTGAATTCGACTCTGAATTGTACACAGAGCATGTCGGACTGGCCCAGCGCATGATGGATGATATAATTGATCTCGAACTTGAAAAGATCGATGCTATCCTTGCAAAAATTGAGGGGGACCCTGAAGTAGAGGAACTTAAACGCGTTGAAAGAAATCTCTGGACCAATATAAGGACAAAAGCAGAAGAGGGCCGAAGAACCGGTATTGGTATAACAGCGGAAGGCGACATGCTTGCAGGTCTTGGTTTGAGATATGGCAGCGATGAGGCAACTGCATTTTCTGTTGAGGTACATAAGACACTCGCTCTTGAAGCATATAAATCATCAACATACCTGGCAAAGGAAAGAGGTCCATTTGCTATCTATGATGCTGAACGTGAGATGAATAATCCTTTTATTCTGAGAATGAAAGAGGCTGATCCGGTGATGTACAACAATATGGTAAAGTTTGGGAGACGTAATATTGCTCTTCTTACAATTGCTCCTACCGGCACAACCAGCCTGATGACGCAAACAACGTCAGGGATCGAACCGATATTTTCAGTTTTTTATAAAAGAAGAAGAAAAGTTAATCCGAATGACAAGGATGTAAAAATAACTTTTAAGGATGAGGTAGGCGATTCATGGGAAGAGTTTATTGTTTTCCATCATAAATTTGTCGACTGGCTGAAACTGAACGGATATGATACCGATGAAGTAACACGGATGGGTGATCAGGAAATTGAAGCAATAATAGCAAAATCACCATATTATAAGGCTACTGCAAATGATGTTGATTGGATAGCCAAGGTTAAAATGCAGGGCGCAATACAGAAGTGGGTCGATCATTCAATAAGTGTTACTATAAATCTTCCGGCAGAAGCGAAGGAGGAACTTGTTAGTGAACTTTACCTAACGGCTTGGAAATCGGGCTGTAAAGGTGCCACTGTCTATCGCGACGGATCGAGGAACGGAGTGCTGATAGCAGGTAAAACCGAAATACGCCCTGAGAGGCCAAAACGTCCGAAGGTTCTTGATTGTGATGTAATCAGATTCAATATAAATGAAGAAAAATGGGTTGCTTTCGTAGGATTAAAAGAGAGCAAGCCTTATGAAGTATTTACTGGTATAGCAGATGAAGAGATATTTCCTATTCCTAAAAGTATTGTAAAAGGGAAAATTGTAAAGGTCAAAGATGATGAGGGCAATACCAGATATGACTTCCAGTATACCGACAAATATGGGTATAAAAAAAACATGGGTGGCTTATCGCACATGTTCAAACCTGAATTCTGGAATTATGCAAAGCTGATTTCGGGAGTATTGCGTCACGAGATGCCTATTCAGGATGTAGTCAATCTTGTTATGTCACTCAAACTCGACAGTGAGTCAATAAATAACTGGAAGAACGGTGTTGAGAGAGCATTGAAAAAATATATTCCAAACGGAACAAAAGCAAAAGGTAAATGCGGAGAATGTGGTTCAGACAATCTCGTGTATGAAGAGGGTTGCCTGATCTGCAAAGATTGCGGATCTTCGAAATGCGGCTGAGAAAAACTATTTCTTATTTAAGGACTCCAAGTTCTTTTCCTACCTTTTCGAAAGCTTTCATTGCCTTATCCAGATGTACCGTCTCGTGTCCTGCCGAGAGCTGAACCCTTATCCTGGCTTGACCTTTTGGAACAACGGGATAGTAGAAGCCTATTACATAAATACCTTCATCAAGAAGTTTTGCGGCAAATTCCTGCGATAGTTTTGCATCATAAAGCATTAATGCACAGATGGCAGATTTTGTTGGTTTGATATCGAAACCCAGTTTCTTCATTCCTGCAATAAAATACTCTGAATTCCGGTGAAGCTTGTCCTGGAGTACATTTGTTTCAGTCATCATATCAACCATCCTGATTCCTGCTGCTGCAACCATTGGAGGTATTGAATTTGAAAACAGATATGGCCGCGACCGTTGGCGCAGAATATCTATTATCTCTTTTTTACCTGTTGTGAATCCACCTATTGCTCCCCCGAAAGCTTTGCCGAGTGTCCCGGTAATAATTTCAACTTTCCCTGATATATTGAAGAGTTCTGTAACTCCTCTTCCAGTCCTGCCAACTACTCCTGCTGAATGTGATTCGTCTGCCATCACCATGGCATTATACTTTTCCGCCAGGGCAACAATCTTATCTAGAGGGGCAACGTTTCCATCCATTGAGAATACACCATCGGTAACAATAAGCCGGAAACGCTGAGCCTGTGCAAGCTGAAGCTGTTTTTCCAGGTCAGTCATATCCGCATTTTCATATCTGTAACGCACTGCTTTACAGAGTCTTACTCCATCGATTATTGATGCATGGTTCAGTGAATCTGATATAATTGCATCCTCTTCATTCAGAAGCGGTTCAAATACACCGCCATTGGCATCAAAGCAGGCTGCATAAAGAATAGTATCCTCAGTATTGAAAAAGCCCGCAATCTTTTTTTCAAGTTCTTTATGAAGGTCGGTAGTGCCACAGATAAATCTTACCGACGACATGCCATAACCATGATCATCAAGAGCACTCTTCGCCGCCTCCCTCAGTGATGCGTCATTCGACAATCCAAGGTAATTATTTGCACAGAAATTGAGTACTTTTTGTCCTGTATTAAGCTCAATTTCAGCACCCTGCGGTGATGTAATTATGCGTTCATTTTTGTATAACCCGGCCTCTCTGATTTCAGCAATAAGGCTTGTCAAGTGCTTCTGATAGTTTGAGTACATATGAGCTGAGATTTAGTCTGTAAAGTCTGTAAAGTCTGTAAAGTCTGTAAGGTCTGTAAAGTCTGTAAAGTAGAATATTAATTTAGGGTTTTGATTAGTCCGGAAATAATCTTTGATATCTCATTTGCTAAAGTTGATAATGTTGAATATTCATCTTTATTTATATATTTTAATTCTTCTGCCAGATAAAGCATTGATCTTACCTCTCCACATGATCCTTTTGCGATAAAAAGGAAGTGTTTAAATTCACTATCCGATTTTCTTTCAAAACCTTCAGCAATATTATTCATAACTGAAACAGAAACCCTGCATATCTGGTCTTTGAATCCATAATCTCTTGAATCTTTAAAAGAATAATAAATCTTTAAAGTCATAATTTTAGCTTTCTGCCAGGCTATTATATCTTCAAATTTGTCAATTTTCATAATAACTATATACTATCTTCTAATTCAAGGACTTTTGACTTTAAGGACTTTTGACTTTAAAGACTTTCAACTTTAAGGACTTTGTTTAATCCCAGTTTAGTATTACTTTTCCGCAGTCTCCTTTTTCCATTGCGTCGAAGCCTTTCTGAAATTCGTCGATCGGAAATCGATGAGTAATTACCGGATTCAGATCTATTCCTCCGATTATCATCTGCTCCATTTTATACCAGGTTTCCCACATCTCGCGTCCGTAGATCCCTTTAAGTGTAATTGCCTTGAATATGATCTCACTCCATGGAACCTCAAAGTTGGATGGAAGAATTCCAAGCAGTGAAATGCTCGATCCGTTATACATATTGTGAATCATATCGACGAATGCTTTTGGCGATCCCGACATTTCCAGACCGATATCAAAACCTCTCATTCCCAGCTTTTTAACAGCATCTGATATTTTCTCACCTTTTGAAGGGTTCACGGTAAGTGTGGCTCCCATCTTCCTTGCGATCTCAAGACGATAATCGCTAAGATCGCTGGCTACAATGAACCTTGCTCCGGCAAATTTTGCTATCGCCACAGCCATGCTGCCGATAAGTCCGGATCCTGTGATGAGCACGTCTTCACCCAGAAGTGGAAAAGAGAGAGCGGTATGCGTTGCATTTCCGAACGGATCCATTATGGCAGCCCATTCGTCAGGTATTCTGGG
The DNA here is from genome assembly GCA_031396165.1 of Bacteroidales bacterium. Lineage (GTDB taxonomy): Bacteria > Bacteroidota > Bacteroidia > Bacteroidales > VadinHA17 > LD21. Next base: position 9,737 of record JANNKF010000246.1, read on the forward strand.
ATCGAGAGGAACAACATTAAGCGACGGCAACTTTAGATATTCTGCAAACGACCCGTCAATATGAACACCGATGCCAACTGTATTTTCACAGACATGTTCTTTGCCGCGGCGGCAGTTACGGCAGTGTCCGCAGGCCAGATGTCCCTCGCCTGTGACCCTGTCACCGACTTTCAGATTAACAACTCCGGCACCGATTTTTTCAATGTAACCCATATATTCGTGTCCGATTGTCATGGGTGTCTTAATCGTTTTCTGCGACCAGGGATCCCATTCGTAGATGTGAAGATCTGTTCCGCAGATAGCTGATTTCTTTATTTTTATAATGACATCATTTAGTCCGGGTTCCGGTATTGGTACCTCCTGCATCCACAACCCCTTTTCAGGTCTGGCTTTGACGAGGGCTTTCATTTTTTTCATAAAACAGATATTAGCATGAGCATGAACTTATTGATTTTCTTCGTCTGCCCCGGCCCCAAGGGGAGCGAAGAAAATCAATTTGCTCCCCCTGGGGTAGGGGTAAAAAAATTGATTTTAGGGCATCCGGAGCTGGTTTATATATTTACCCCGCTAAATTAACACATTTCTGTTGTACAAAACCTGATTTATGTAATACTATAATTTGTAAACGGCTTTATCTATCTTTGCACTTAAATTAACTGAATTAACCATTTTATGGAACAGGTAAGAGTACGATTTGCCCCTAGTCCCACAGGTCCGCTGCATATCGGAGGAGTAAGGACGGCTCTTTATAACTATCTTTTTGCAAAGAAGAGTGGCGGAACATTTATTCTCAGGATCGAAGACACCGATCAGACCAGGTTTGTCGAGGGTGCAGAAGAGTATATAATGGAGTCGCTTGAGTGGTGCGGGATAATTGTTGATGAGGGTATTAAAGAGGGTGGCCCATTCGGACCGTACCGGCAGAGCGACAGAAAAGCAATATACCGGGAATACGCTGATATTCTTATAAATAAGGGAGCTGCCTATTACTCTTTTGACACAACGGAACATCTGGAATCTCTGAGAAAGGAAGCTGAAAAAACGGGGAATACATTTATTTATAATGCCTCCAACAGAAATGAGCTCTCCAATTCGCTTTCATTAGCTGAAAACGAATGGAAGATAAAACTTGAAAAAGGAGAACCTTACGTTATCAGGTATAAGATGCCGAAAAATGAAGAGATCCATTTTGAGGATATTATCAGGGGGCATATTGTTGTGAATTCCAGCACACTGGATGATAAAGTTCTGTTCAAATCCGATGGGATGCCGACCTATCATCTTGCCAATATTGTTGATGATCATCTGATGAAGATAAGTCATGTAATAAGAGGAGAAGAATGGTTACCATCATTACCGCTTCATATATTGCTCTATCGTTCTTTCGGATGGGATCCGCCACTTTTTTCACACTTGCCGCTTCTGCTGAAGCCTGACGGGAAAGGAAAATTAAGCAAACGGGATGGTGATAAAATGGGATTTCCCGTGTTTCCACTTTTCTGGCCGTTTGGGGAAACCGCTAAAGGTTACAGGGAGGAAGGTTATTATCCCGATGCTTTTGTTAATATGATTGCCCTGCTGGGATGGAACCCCGGGACAGAACAGGAGATATTTTCAATGAAGGAACTTATTGATGCTTTTACAATTGACAGGGTGGGCAAATCGGGTTCAAGATTCGATCCCGAAAAAGCAAAATGGTTCAATCATCAGTATCTGCAGAAAAAATCAAATAATCAGCTTGCCATCGAATTCAGGGAATTTCTCAGAACCTATGGACATCATGTTGATATTGTAAACCTCGAAGTGCTTGTTGGGATGGTAAAAGAGAGAGTCAGTTTTGTAAGGGATATCTGGGATCAGACCGACTTTTTCTTTAAAGCACCCGAAATGTATGATCAGGAAGTAATTAAAAAAAGATGGACACCTGATTCTGCTGCCCTGCTTATGGAATTAAAGGCTGAACTGGAAAAGGCAGATAGTTTTTCGGCCGTAGACCTCGAACCTGCAATAAAGTCATGGATAGAAGAAAAGGGTTATAATATGGGTGTAATCATGAATGCTTTCAGGCTTGTTGTTGTTGGTGCATTGCGTGGACCACACATGTTTGATATCATCAGTTGGATAGGACGCGAGGAGACACTTAAAAGAATCGACAAGGGAGTTTCTCATATTAACAAATAATAATATGAATTATCCTCAGCCGGGGGATTACATAAATATCCATTCACACGGGGACCTTCCCACTGCGGGGATATTTACATTGCTTGACCTGATGGCACACGAAGATGTGCTTCCGGTTGCAACAGAGGGATTTGCATATTCTTTTGGAATTCACCCCTGGTTTCTGAATGAGAATAATCAAAATCAGCAACTTAAGTCCGTAAGAGATCTTGCCGGGAATCCCCTGATAGCAGCTATTGGTGAAGCAGGTTTTGATAAGATAAAAGGACCATCAATGGACCTGCAGATCAAAACTTTTGAATCACAGATCACAATATCGGAAGAGAATAAGAAACCGTTAATTATACACTGTGTCAGGGCATGGGATGAGTTGCTGGCAGCCCGTAAAAAAACAAAGCCGGCTATGCCCTGGATGGTTCATGGCTTCAGGGGTAGTCCGCAGCTTGCTGAACAACTGATTTCTAAAGGGATGTATCTCTCTTTCTGGTTTAACTATATACTAAGACCTGAGTCATCAGATCTTTTAAGAAGTATTCCAAAGGATAGGATTTTTCTTGAATCTGACGGGGCCGAAGTTAATATTAGAGATATATATAATAAGGTATCGGTTGACCTGAAGATGAATGTTGAAGAATTGAAATCATTAATAATTGAAAACTACTTTAAGTTTTTTAACCTAAAAACTTAACCACGGAGTACACGGAGTATCACGGAACAGATCCGTGTTAATCCGTGAAATCTGTGGTAAAATTTCTATAAAGTACTATGAGCGAATGGCTTACCAGAACAGAGTTGATATTGGGAAGTGAAGGACTCCGGAAGTTGAAGGAATCCAATGTACTTGTTATTGGACTTGGAGGGGTGGGAGCTTATGCTGCCGAGATGATATGCAGGGCAGGAGTAGGATCGATGACTATTGTTGATGGTGATGCCGTTCATCCTACAAACAGGAACAGGCAACTGCCGGCACTGAAAAGTACTGAAGGATTACCGAAAGCTGATGTCATGGGAGAGAGGTTGAAAGATATAAATCCGGATTTAAACCTTACAATAATTCAGGAATATCTGAAGGATGACAGAATGATTGAAGTTCTGGATGCGGGTTTTGACTATGTGGTCGATGCAATTGATACACTTTCTCCAAAAATATTTTTGATTTTCCATGCAGTTCAGAAGAAGATGCCTCTTGTAAGCTCGATGGGCGCCGGAGGAAAATATGATCCGACCAGAATAGCTATTTCCGATATTTCAGAGACAACCGATTGCCCGCTGGCAAGGATTCTTAGGAAACGATTACACCGACTGGGCGTAAGGGAAGGTTTTACGGCAGTTTATTCATCAGAAGTTGTAGATAAAAGAAAGGTCGTGCCGACACCCGGAGAGCAGAATAAAGCTTCCATAGTCGGAACAATCTCCTATATGCCTGCAGCCTTCGGACTTGCCTGCGCATCAGTTGTTATAAGAGATCTGGCGGCAATTCCAAGGCAAGTTTAACTCTCGCTATTTAACCGTATTTACAGGTTTCTCAGCATTTACCACTTTAGCTGTATAGCCTAGTTTTTCTATGCTTTTCTGTATCTGCTCAGGGTTGTTTTTATCATTCTGATAGGTAACAGCAACCTCTTTTGTTTTAAGATCGCATTTTACGTCTTTCACTCCTTTTTCCTGTGGAAGGTTTGCCATGATGGTATTGACGCAAGCTGCACAATCAATTGAAGTTTTGAACTTTACTGTTTCTGTTGTTTTTGCCTTTTCCTGCGCCATTGCAAATGCCGGAATGACTACAAGAAGCATTGCGATAAAATATTTCTGAATAGTTTTCATAATTATTGATATTTATTTGTTTTATAATTGATATTTATCTATATATAAATTGATATATATACGCTTAACGATTGATATTTATTGTTCTCTGTTGATGAAAAATCTGAATCCTCCATATATTTTCCGTCCGTGTACCGGACCCCAGATAAGACTGGAATCAAAATATTCTCCCATTGGTGCATCGGCTGCAATAATAGGATCTTTTTGCATGAAATTACCAAGATTCTCGGCACCGGCATAGATCTGCAGCCTCTTAAAATTCCTTGTAATCTGGGCATTCATCACAGCATAAGGTCCGAATTCATCAGGGCGACGGTATGGTTCGGGATTAGCTGCCGTAGAAGGGATCCTTCCCGGGCCGTTAAGTTGGAGCGTATAATCATACTGCCATTTGCGGAGACGTGTTAACCATGATGCTGTTACCAGTCCTTTATATCGGCTGGCCAGTGGTTTCTCCCGTAGTGTTCCATCAATTGTCATCTTCACATCTGTCCATCTCCAGGCAGCAAGAATATCCAGACCATCAACAGGAGTCATCGATACTTCGAACTGCAGAACATTTGACCAGGACTTTCCGTTGAGGTTATAGAACCTCACTTCACTTAGATCAGCATCAAGGTCTGTGATTATCTGACTGAGGAAGTTTGTGTGGAAAAACTCAGATGATATTTTTAACTCTTTACCTCCAACCGGAACATTCCCTGTGAGACTTAATCCGTAATTCCAGGCTTCCTCGATATCAGGTTTTTCAGTAATTATCATGGTCCGGCTGCTCGCAAGAAGGTAACTGTTTTCGGCAAGTACATTTCCCGATCTGTAACCCTTTCCCATTGAAGACCGGAGTGTAAGTTTCGGAAAGATCAGGTATCTGATATGAACCCTCGGTGTGATAAGTGTACCATAAAGATTATGATAATCAGCCCTGATGCCTGCTACAACTGTAATTTTTGTTGTATCTGCATAGGAGTACTGAATGAAGGCTCCCGGTACTGATTCATTCTGGTTCATTGCTACAGAATTCAGGTTCTCATCAAAAAGATCATACTTATAGCTGACTCCTGCGTCGAGGGTATGTCTGCTTAAAAGAGGATTCCACTGATAAAGAAGACTCGAGTAATAACTCTTCTGTGAGCCATTATAAATATTCTTTCCGAAGGATGAGTTCTGATCATGAAAAGCAACATTCTGGATCCAGCCAACCGACATACTTCTTTCCTTTGTGAAAACGCCACCAACCTTGGTGAATGCCTCCATCCTTTTTGTCCTGATGTTTATACCGAATCCATCAGACCATGTATCGGGATTATCTGTCCTGTACACCGACTGGCCTCCAACACGTTCCTCTTCCATATATTTTATACCTGTTCTGAAGTCAAATTGTCCTGCCAGATAATCCCATCTGTTAAAGAAATGATACTGTTTCACATCAGGTTCATCCCTGAAACCATCATTGTTTCTATCCTTCATCCCTCCCTGATTTTCAGCATGAGCCATGAGCATGGTACTCAGTTTTTCTGACAGAAGAACAGAGGCATTTGCATTCACTTCCTGTCTTCCGGCATCGCTTACAAAACCGTTTACATATACTTTTTCGCTGTCAGCCGGTTTTTTGTACTCGACATTTATTTGTCCGGCTACCGACTCATATCCGTTTCTTACAGAAGAGGTACCTTTAGATACCTGTATTGATTCCATCCAGGGACCTGGAATATAATTCAGTCCGTATGCCGAGGCAAGCCCGTACATAGCAGGGATATTTTCTGTGAGGATCTGCGTATAATTTCCTGCAAGGCCGAGCAGCTGGATTTGTTTTGCACCTGTTGCGGCATCGGCATAATTAACATCTACCGAGGCATTCGTTTCAAAACTTTCGGAGAGATTGCAGCAGGCTGCTTTTCTTAATTCGGCATTGGTTATATTAATTGTAAGCACCGGGTCGATCCTGTTTATGAAGCTTCCTGAAGCTTTGCCGAAAACCAGAACTTCACCTGTTTCATGTCCCTGATTCAGGCTATGTTTAATATACTCCTCATCAGCCCCGACTGTAATGGTATCACTCTTATAACCTACAAAACTTATTACAAGTTTATCGGTCTGTTTTACTCTTTTCAATTTAAAATATCCGGCAGCATTTGTCGAGGTTCCGGTCGTTGTTCCTGCCCATACAACACTGGCTCCCGGAAGGCCAGCTTCAT
>JANNKF010000284.1:0-16979 GCA_031396165.1 Bacteroidales bacterium
GATTCGAACCCCCGGTACAGTTACCCATACGGCAGTTTAGCAAACTGCTGGTTTAAGCCACTCACCCATCTCTCCAATAAAAATAAGAACAATTTTGTGATACGGCAGTTTAGTCCCGAGTCCTCGGGACTGGTTTAAGCCACTCACCCATCTCTCCAAAATCCTGATGAGCGCGACAAAAGTAGGAAAAAAAGTATTAAGTTCAAAATAATTTAAAATTTTATTTCAAACCCTTCAGAAGGTCAGTAACGAGTCTGAAATTCTCCAGTGTCTCTTCATCAAGGTCACCAGCAACCACTCTGCCTTCCTTAACATTGCTGAGGAACCTGCTTAGTATGAAGTTCCTGGGTAATTCTTTTTCTATGGTGTATATGGAATTTGCCACTGTGATCCCTTCTCTGGAATTCAAAATATGGTTTTTAAAATCGAGTGTCGAAAGCAGATCCTCAGTATTCCGGAATTTCTCAGGCATCCTGATAATCAATTCCGTTCCACCCAAATCGGTAGTAAATACTGAATTTTTCAAAAGATCAGCAATTTTGGCTTCCTCATCGTTTTCAAAAAGCATTACAGCAAAGTCAAGTCCCCATCCCATCAGAATGTTACATAATAACGGGATGGAAGATACATTGGTTGAGGGTATTATACTTACATTCCCTTTGAATCCGGTAAGGTGGAATATTGCCTCCAGAATATAGAATGATCCGGTGTTATTAACAATCAGATTTACTTTCTTTGAAGAAAATCCCTGACCTCCCATAGGGTTTCCGAGGATGCTCTGAAGTGGGGTGAGGGTATCAGGAGAAGCATCAGCAAGCCGGAGAGGATCCAGAATCCGGGTTGTACTCCTCATGCTGTCAAGATTATCCCTTTGTACCGCAAGTACTCTGTGAAGTTTATTTATTTCAACCAGATGAGGTGAATGTGTTGTATAAATTACCTGTATTCGGTCTTTTATATCCTCAAATACTTTAAGAACATCTTCCTGGGCCCTTGCATGAAGACTGACTCCGGGTTCATCAACCAATAATACCATCTGCCTGTCTGTCAGACTTGCAGAAGCTTTTAGTTCCATATAAAATGACAAGAACCATCTTACTCCCCTGCTTCGTTGCTTTGGATAAAGTCTCTCACCATCATCCTTTATCCAGAATTCGAGATAAGGTTTTCCGGCCCTGGCCCCATATGAGGAATTATAATGGTCAAGCTCGAACTGTATGCTTATCTTATTGTTCCTGCCTATTGATTGTTGCCAGAAATCATGAAAATTACTTGTTAACGAATGGTTTAGATTTTCAATCTTCTGTTTCAGGATCCTGCTTGAAGGTTGCTGAAAAAATGAATAATCAAGATGTGCAAGTGAAAGAAAATTTCTCGCGGCTTTAAAGCCTTCAACATTTTCATTGCCCGAGATGATATCTTCCATATCTATCCTGTTGGGAAGAAGACTGCCGAAGTCTTCGAACAGCTCAAAAACAGGACAATATTCAAAATACTTTTTGCCTAATATATCACTGTTATATTGTGATTTATAACACTGAATAGTATCATTTACACAGTGTTGAGCTTCTGTTTCAGTTTTTCCGTCAATAATATACCCCGAAAAGGCTATATGGGAATCAAGTTCCGAGATCCTGTTATCCCTTTCAATTCTCGAATTTCTATAGTCATTAAGTACTCCTTTCCATTCCGCATCTGCCTCATCTTCAATCGGGCGTAACAAAAGAGTCATTTTCTGATGACGTTCCTCAAGCTTTAAAGAGAGTTCTTCAATATGCTTTTCAAGTTCAAGACATTTATCATTTATTTTTTTCCATTTATCACCCGCCCTTTTAACCAACTGTTTTTTTAACAGGATTTCCGTCAGCTCGTCTTTCTGCAACTTGATTTCGTTTAATTGATTCCTGAGTCCCGGAAATTGAACATTCTTAGTGATTTCCTCCTTTTGTGATTTTCTGCCGAAGAGCCTGAAAACAAAACCTCTGTCATCTTTCTGAGTCAATTCGGATTTTATTTCAGATTCCCTTGCTAAAATTTCCATCAGGAATGATTCAGTTTTATCAATTGAATTCATTTCCTCTTCAAGCTTTATCTTTACGTCACTCAGATAGATCCTCCATGCATTTTCAAGTGAATCGAGATACTGGCTTATCTCACCACTGACACTTACAACGGATGAAAGATCAGGAATCCATCTTCGTGTAAGTTCAATGTGGGTAAGTCGCGACAATAATTCTTTCAGCTCAGCTCCCGGATTATCGGTTATTCCAATCAGCCACCCCTTTGGGACTGTAAATCTGCAGCTGACTTCCGGCAGGGAAAGATCACTTCTCAGAACGTCCTCCGAGATCAAACCGGTGTAGAATACTTTTAATCCTTCAAGTACAGAGGTCTTTCCTGATTCATTCTGACCTATAAGACACGTAATATTATCGAGGGAAATATTTTGCCATCCGGTATCTACAATCGATCTGAAGTTTCTGATTCTGAAAGCTATAAGCTTTATCATGGCAATAATTATTATAATTGAAAACCGAATACCAGAACATCATCAATCTGTTGTACATTACCTTTCCATTTCTCAAAAGTCTGTTTAAGATGCTCTTTTTGTTCCGTCATTGAAAGTCCTCCGACTGACTCAATAACTCTTTTGAATTGTTTATGCTTGAATTTTTTATCAGACTTTTCACCAAACTGATCGGCGTATCCGTCAGTAAGCAAATAAAATGTATCACCGGGGAGTGTGTCGATGCAAATATTGGTAAAGGGAGATTCTTTTAAAGGGGCGATTCCGATTGTCATTTTATCAGCCTTGTATTCAGTCAGTTCGTCATTTCTAAGCATCAGAAGAGGTCTGTTGGCGCCTGAATACTGAAGTTTACCAGTCTGGCAATCAATAACACATAAGCCAATGTCAATACTGTCTTTAGTTGCAGAACCGTTTCCTGTCTGATGAAGAGCTTTCATCACCTTTTCACGCATAAGGTTAAGAATCCTGTTGGCATTAAGGTCGACGCGTGTCTGCAGGATCTCATTAAGAAAGCTGATTCCAAGGATACTCATAAGAGCTCCGGGAACTCCGTGTCCGGTACAGTCGCCTGCGGCAATACACATGGTGTGGTTGTTGTAGTATGAATAATAAAAATCTCCGCTCACAATATCACGGGGAAGGAAAAGAACAAAGAAATCCTTAAGATGTCCCCTAAGTACATGCGGATCAGGCATCAGTGCGTGCTGAATCATTCCGGCGTACCTAAGACTTGCAACATGGTCATTCATACCCTGATCGCTGACCAAAGGTAAGAGATCAGAATTATCATAACTTCTGGTTTTCATATCTGAAGCTTCCAGTAACAGAGATTAAATATACAGAATTTTTTATTCTGGGTTATCAAATCAGGGGTTTCCGACATGTTTCTTTCGCAGAAGCACAACATTTTCAACATGATGTGTGTGTGGAAACATATCAATGGGCTGTACACTAACAACATAGTAGTCCTCTGATAATAAAAAGATATCACGTGCCTGGGTCGAAGGGTTACAACTTATATACACAATCCTGTCTGCACCAGCTTTTGCAACTACTTTAACAACATCCTCATGCATTCCGGCCCTGGGGGGATCTGTAATAATTACATCAGGTCTGCCATTTATCATTATAAACTGATCTGAGAGAACATCCTTCATATCTCCGGAAAAGAAAAGTGTATTATTTACACTATTTAATCGGGAATTGATGGCCGCGTCATTCACAGCCTCATCAATATATTCAATACCAATCACTTTGGCTGCATGGGCTGCAACAAAATTGGCAATAGTTCCCGTTCCGGTATACAGATCATATACAACTTCTTTACCTGTAAGTTCGGCAAATCTGAGTGCGACATTATACAATACGAGGGCCTGTCGGGTATTAGTCTGGTAAAAGGATTTTGGACCAATTCTGAATTTCATGCCTTCCATTTCCTCAATCAGGTGAATATCACCCTTATACAATATTGGTTCCTGATCACTTAAAGAGTCATTCCTCTTTGAATTGATTATATAATTCAGGGAAGAGATCTGTGGAAATTCAGCGGCAAGAAAATTAAGCAATCCTTCGCGCTTTTCGATATCTTCGTGAAAGAAGACAACTATTACCATGACTTTCCCTTCGAGTGAATTACGGATTATAATGTTGCGCAGAAACCCTTTTTGCTCGCGGAGATTAAAGAATTCCAGATCATTTTTCTGTGAATAATCCTTTACTGCGTTTCTGATCTGATTTGATGGTTCAGGCTGAAGGTGACACTCTTTAATATCAAGAACTTTATCAAACAGTCCTGGAATATGAAATCCCAGGGCTCCTTCCTTTTTGAACTCTGTTTCAGACTCAACTTCCTCTTTAGTAAGCCATCGCTTATCTGAAAAAGTAAATTCAAGTTTGTTCCTGTAATAATACACTTCTTCAGATCCAATTATAGGACTAATAAAAGGGAGCTCGACCTTCCCGATCCTTGTAAGGTTGTCCCTTACCTGTTTCTCTTTATATTTAAGCTGCAACTCATACGGCAGATGCTGCCACTTACAGCCACCGCAAACACCGAAATGGATGCATCGGGCATCAATCCGGTCGGGGGAATATTCACGGAACCTGACAACTTTTCCTTCAAGGTATTTCTTTCTTTTCCTGATGACTTTCAGGTCAACCACATCTCCTGGTATCAGCATGGGAACAAATACCACCAGATTATCAACCCTTGCCAATGCATTTCCTTCAGCCCCAATGTCAGTTATTCTGACATTTTCCAAAAGAGGCAGTTCTTTCTTTCTTCCCACTTATCTTTTTGAATTTTTCTAATTAAATAATGTCATTTTGATCCCTCCAGGTTCTTCAGAAACTGAATGCTCTGAATTACAAATGGGGCGACGCCATCGCCATGACCAACACCCGGGACAATGACTTTTTTGCAGAGAGTCTCCGGTGTTCCAGCAGCAATCATCGATGAGTAAGTACTTTCAGTAACTGCCGGATTCACAGAGGTGTCGTTGGTTCCGTGGAAAAGAAGGAGAGGAATATTTGAATGCCATGCTGAGATACTATTATTTATCATAGCCTGCTTCACAGATAAGTACCTCGATGAAGACGCAAAACCTGCCCTGAAATCTGCATTTAATAATCCCGGAATAGAAGTTGTTAGCTGTGAATTAATCTGATTAGATCCAAGCATTCCATTGAATAGAGACGGTACAGCGGAAGCATAAGGTTCGTTAAGGATCTCAGAAACAGGGTTAGTGAACTGATCATAAGCAGTATATGCATTTATTATGTAAGCCAGATAAATTGGCATAGGATAAGATGGAACCACCGCCATAACCTCAAACAATTGGTAAATATTATATGGACCCGCACCACATGAACTTCCAATAAGATTAAAATCCGAACTATACTCAAGTTCCATCGCCTTGTGAAGTGCAAAAGTGGCCCAACCTCCCTGGGAATAACCAATAAGATAATAATCGCCATTTAAATGAGTTCCTTCAAGTTCTGAGATATCCATCTCTTTAACAGCAAAATGCATATCCACAAGCGATTGAACTGTAGGCTCTTTAATCAGATATGGATGTGGTATTTGTGTTGAGGCGCCAAAACCGGGATAATCTGCAATCACTACAACATATCCCATTGATGCCACAATCTCTATCAGCTGGTAGGAAGAGCCTAAGGCCGCCTCACTGGGAGCATCTGCATAAATTGTATTAGTCCCGTTCTGAAACGAAAGTACCGGATATTCTCCGGGAGTTGAAGGCACACATACCAATCCAGAGGCATTGATCTTATTTCCATCTACGGTAGTTTCGTAAACTATTTTATACACATCAACATCGCTTTTAATGTATGACTTAAGCGCTGTGATCTGAGGAACAGACAAGCTTGCAGAATTTAACAAAGCATTAATGTATGAAGTTGTATAAGATGTTACATATGTTTTTGAAACAAAGTAATTGAAATCAGCTCCCTGATCAGTTTTTCTACAGGAAGAAATAGTGGTAATCGTTAATATTACCACAACTAATAATCTTGATAAATATTTTTTATTCATTATTTCAGTATTTTAATATTCCAGACATTGACCTTCTCAGGAATAACAACCAAAATGCAAATATAGTTTATCCGTTGAGAACAATTATGCACTGGAGGGGGTTTCGTGAATTCAATGCTCCCCGGATCCTATTTGTAAAAGATTTATTTGATTATTTGCAGGAATTGTCTGAAATTAGCATTGAAAATTTGTCTCGCAACAAATTATCAATTTTTAACAACATCTAATACTTACTTTTATGAAAAGAGCTATTTTTTTCGTGCTGCTCCTTCTGACAGGGAGTTTATTATTGTCTCAAAACCTTGTGACAAATCCCGGATTTGAGACCTGGGACAGAACTGATAAGCCAACCGGCTGGACAAACACGCAGGGTTGTCTGCAGGAGTCTGTCGTTGTCATGTCAGGTAACTTCTCATGTCGGCAGGAAGGAACCACAAGTTCCAGAGATCTTGGACAAAGAATTATTGTAAAGCCATCCACGCATTACAGATTTTCATTCCTTTATAAGACTGATCCGGGAACAACCGGGAATGGATGCAGGGTTTGGTGTTCGTGGCTGGATAATTCCCAGACAGTTATAGATGATCCTGTTCTCCATTCGGGTTTCATGAAAAGTGAAAACTGGTTGAAATATGAGGAACCAGTTACATCGCCTGATGGGGCGGGTTATTTCTACCTTCTTGTCAGGACATTATCTAATAGTGTTACTTACTGGGATGATTTTATTTTTGAGGAAGACATAGTATCAACTGACAACGAAACAACGATTGAGGAAATTAAGATCTATCCAAACCCTGCTCATAACTACCTGATAATCAGCAATATACAAAACATACAACATATTGATATCCAATCAATTACAGGCAATGTAGTTTGGGAAGGAGACTTCCATGGAGAAGACAGTGCTACAATTCCGGTTGCTGGAATGGTAAACGGGATCTATTTTATAAAAATAAAAAGTGCCGGTGAATACTATTTAAGGAAGTTTATTAAAAAGTCAAATTTGTAGACGGAAGACGGAAGACCGAAGACAGAAGACCGAAGACGGAAGACCGAAGACCGAAGACGGAAGACCGAAGACTGACGGAAGACAGAAGACCGAAGACGGAAGACCGAAGACTGACGGAAGACCGAAGACGGAAGACCGAAGACGAAAGACCGAAGACGGAAGACGGAAGACCAGGGCAAACTAAAAATTAAAATTACTATGAGATTTAAATTTGAAAAAATCACAATTTGGCAAAAAGCAATGGAATATGGGGAGACCATTCATTGCCTGTCTCTAAATTTTCCAAAAGATGAAACTTATAACCTTGTTTCACAAATCCATAGAGCAGTCGACTCGATTGCATTAAATATTGCTGAAGGAGCCATAGGGCAATCAAATCCCGAACTTAGAAAATTTATAAGCTATGCCATCCGTTCTCTTGCTGAGGTAGTTACATGTCTCCACAAGGCTCTTAGAAGAAACTATATCTCAGAAAAAGAGTTTTCAGATAATTATGAATCTGCATTTAATTTAATGAACATGATGATTGCTTTCAAGAATAAAGTAAACTAAAAGATTATTACAATGCACATTTTTCTTACTTCCGACTTCGGTCTCCGGTCTTCTAACTCCCATTCTTTTCCTATATTTGCAGACATTTTCACATTATTATATGGTTTCGGTTCAGGATATCTCAGTTTCATTTGGCAGTTTCGACCTCTTATCAAATGTTTCATTTCTTATTAATGACCAGGACCGTATTGGTCTGGCCGGGAAAAATGGTGCCGGAAAATCAACGCTTCTGAAGATTATATCAGGACTTCAGAGTCCATCCGGAGGAACAATCGATATGTCGAAGGATGTATCTATTGGTTACCTGCCCCAACAGATGAGGTTGGATGATACAACCACGGTTCTTAATGAAACCATTACTGCCTTTTCAGAAATCATCGGACTCTCAGAAGAGATAGAATTTATAGGTTCTGAAATTTCCAGGAGAGAGGATTATGAATCGTCCGACTATCTGAAGCTTTGTGATCATCTTACGGTTGTTGAAGAACGATACCGTATGCTGGGAGGAACCAACTATATGGCCGAAGCAGAACAGACACTTCTCGGACTCGGTTTTGAAAGAAAAGACTTCGACAGGAACACAAAAGAGCTTAGCGGAGGCTGGAGAATGAGAATTGAACTTGCCAAGATCCTTCTTAGAAAACCTTCACTTTTCCTACTTGATGAGCCTACCAATCACCTTGATATTGAATCTATTCAGTGGCTTGAAACTTTTCTGGCAGGTTATTCGGGTGCTGTGGTTCTTGTTTCTCACGACCGTGCATTTCTCGATGCTGTAACTAAAAGAACAATTGAGATCTCCCTTGGAAAAATCTATGATTACAAGGCAGCCTGGTCAAAGTATCTTGTGCTCAGGGAAGAGCGTAGAACCCAACAGATTGCCGCCTTCCGGAATCAACAAAAGATGATTGAGGATACCGAAAAATTCATTACACGATTCAGATCAAAAGCCACCAAAGCAATTCAGGTTCAGTCTAAGATCAAACAACTCGACAAGGTAGAGAGACTCGAAGTAGATGATGAAGACAAAAGTGCAATAAATCTGCGCTTCCCTCCAGCACCCCGCTCCGGAACAGTGGTTGTGGAAGCAGAAGAACTGTCGAAAAATTACGGCTCACTTAACGTTCTGAATAAGATCGATTTCAAACTATCACGTGGAGAAAAGGTTGCATTTGTTGGCCGTAATGGTGAAGGTAAAAGCACTTTATCCAAGATTATAATCGGACAACTCGACTGCACCGGAAACCTAAAAATGGGACATAATGTCAAAATAGGATACTTTGCCCAGAATCAGGATGAACTCCTTGACGAGAACAGAACAGTTCTTCAGACAATAGATGATATAGCTAAGGGGGACATCAGAACCAAAATACGTGATATGCTCGGGGCATTCCTTTTCAGAGGTGATGATGTTGAAAAAAAGGTAAAAGTGCTTTCCGGGGGAGAACGGTCAAGACTTGCGCTTGTAAAATTGCTGCTTGAACCAAGCAACCTCCTGGTTCTTGATGAGCCTACCAACCATCTTGATATGCGTTCCAAGGATATCCTGAAACAAGCACTTATAAAATTTGATGGCACACTAATTGTGGTATCTCATGACAGAGATTTTCTCGATGGGATAGTTGGAAAGGTATACGAATTCAGGTATAACAGAATAAAGGAGAACATCGGTGGAATATATGATTTCCTAAGGAAGAAGAAAATTGAAAATCTTAAGGATATTGAGAAAAAAGACAAGGCGAAGAGTGAGGCGGTACAGTTAAATGTGTCGACAAACAAACAGAAATATCTGGATAAAAAAGAGTTCGACAAAAACCTCAGAAGGTTGAGAAAAAGGTTGGAGGAAACAGAGAAGGAAATAGAAAAGATAGAAGCCGAAATAATTGCAGTTGATAAAACGTTTATGGAACCGGGGAACACCACCGAAGCACACGATCTGGACTATAAAAAGTATCAGGATCTTAAGGAGCTTCTGAATGAAGAGATGAATAAATGGGCCAGGTATAGTGAAGAAGTCGAAGACTTTTTAAAAACCAACAGTTGAATATGGAATCACTTCAGTTTGAAAAAGCATACCGGATACATGTATATGAAACGGGTCCCGATGGTAAACTGAATCTGTATTCACTCTTTAATTATTTGCAGGACATCGCATCTGAACATGCCATCAGATTGGGATTCGGCAGAGATGACCTGATGAAGGATAACCGTTTCTGGGTACTATCGCGGATTTATGCTGAAATAGACATTTGGCCCTTGTGGGAAGAAACGATAATTGTGAAAACATGGCCTGATGGCACAGATAAATTATTTGCTCTCAGAAACTACGAAGTCAGTTATCCCGACGGACGGCATATTGCATCAGGAACTTCTTCGTGGCTGATCCTTGACAGAACAACAAAGAGAGTACAGAGACCTGAGTCCGTACTGTCTCAGTATAATTTTAAAATTCAGACCGAAACCTCCCCGATAAGGTATGCTTCAAAACTTGAGAACAACTGCGAGAATGGTATAGACTCTTCTGTTTATAAAATTAAGGTAAGCGACCTCGATGTGAATCTTCATACAAACAATGTAAGGTATCTCAAGTGGGTATATGATACTTACAATCTGGAATTCCTTATGAAAAGTGCACCTCAATCAGCTGAAATTAACTATCTTGCAGAATCAAAATACGATGAGGAAGTTTTGATCGCAACTTCATCTGAACTTGAGAATTACAGTTTTGTTAACCATTCCGTTTCACGCACCAGCGATAACAAGGAGCTTTGTCGGATCAGGCTGAAATGGAATCCTGGAAATATTGAAACACCTAATTAGTACTGAGAATGAAGAAGATTTTTAACATAAGAATTATCTTTTGGGCCACTACATTCCTGTTAGCAACTATCTTCACCTCCTGCAAGTCGACACTGCAGATAGTGGACAATAAAGATCTGTCATATTTATATAACCCGACAAAAACGCCGGTAAATCCTCGATATAACGTTGTTAATAAATCAGATGGAACATCGGTGCTCTCTGTCAAATTTTTTGCTACGGATCTTTTTTTCTCAGAGGCCAATCCCCAGGGTGTGCCGACGGCAGTGCTGCTGGTGACAGTTAAGCTTTTTAATATTAGTCAGGGGAAAATACTTGCAGATACTGTAGTATATAATATCAATATAGTCAAGGAGAATGGCACTGCGGAATATGTGTATAATATCCCGCTTAAAGTTGAAAATGAGATTGATTATATGGCCGAAATAAAAATACTTGACAGACTAAGACTTCTGGTCGTTCAGGCATTTGTACCATTTAATACTAACTCGGAATTCAATAAATACAATTTCAAAACACAGGGACATTTTGAGAAAAACCTGCTTTTCAATCCGGTCGTCAGAGCTGATGAATACTTTAATCTCATCTATAGCAGAGGGCATGTAGACAGTCTGTTTATAACATATTATAAACCTTTTAAACCTATTCCTGATCCCCCTTCAATGCTTTTACCGGAAAAAATACTTGATTATGAACCTGAGAAAATAGCAGCTATACCCTATTCCGATACTTTGCCAATGATGTTGCCACGGGAAGGAATTTACCTGTTCTCCGTTGGCAGGCAAATTAAGGATGGATATACCCTTCTTAATTTTGGAGCCGGATATCCAACGATGACAACTCCGGAGGTAATGATCGACCCCCTTGCCTACCTTGCATCCGCTGACGAAGTGGAAGGGTTGCGTTCAGCTGTTAAAACAAAAGCTGCCCTTGACGAATTCTGGATAAAATGTGGCGGGAATGTTGAAAAAGCAAGAGAACTGATCAGAATATACTATACACGGGTACTTTATTCTAATTTTTACTTTACCTCATATAAAGAAGGGTGGAGAACAGAAAGAGGTATGATCTATATTATTTATGGTCCTCCGGATAAAGTATACAAAACATCCGAAGGTGAGAGTTGGGGATATAGAAAACAGGTTCTCAAATCCTCGTGGGGTGGAAGATATAGTGTTAAAGAAGAGTATCTCTTTTTCAATTTCAAGAAGAAAATTAATGTTTATTCAGATAATGACTTTTTTCTCAGCCGCAGTGAAACACTTGTAACATACTGGGATAAAGCTATTGCCAGCTGGAGAAGCGGGATAGTTTTCCGTCTGGATAATCCGGAAGACATATAGAAGTACTTAGAGTGAACTAAAGTTCAGAGTACTTAGAGTTAGATAACTCAATTCAATAATTTTATGCAGAAAGAAAGCGAATGTATTTTCGGATTAAGGGCGGTAATTGAAGCCATTAAGGCAGGGAAACAGATTGACAGACTACTGATCAAACAGGGACTTCAGGGTGAATTGTACCGCGAGTTAATGACAGAAGTAAAAACGAATAATATAGTATATCAGATAGTACCACTGGAAAGAATAGAACTTGTAACCAGAAAAAATCATCAGGGTGTTTTGGCATGGCTCTCGGTCATTGAATACCAGTATATTGCAAATCTTCTTCCGATGATTTGGGATAAAGGGGACGATCCTTTATTTATTGCTCTCGACGGAGTCTCAGATGTCAGAAATTTTGGGGCAATCGTGCGTACAGCCGAATGTATGGGTGCGCATGGAATAATAATACCTGAAAAAGGCTCAGCCAGGATCACTGCTGATGCTGTCAAAACATCTGCAGGTGCGTTGCATACGTTTCCTGTCTGCCGGGAAAAAAGCATAGTAAGGTCAATCGAATATCTGAAAGACTCAGGACTGAAAGTAATCTGTGCCGGTGAGAAATCCGGAACATTAGCCTCCATGGCTCCCCTCACAGGTCCGGCAGTCCTTGTACTTGGTTCGGAGGACAAAGGTATCAGCCGCGAACTTATAGCACTGGCCGATCATCATATAAAAATTCCTATGACCGGTTCAATTGGCTCACTTAATGTATCTGTCGCAGCCGGTATATTGTTATATGAAATGGTCAGACAACGTGCTGACAGATCTACTCAATAATACTTCTGATACGCTGGTCGAGCATCTGCTGATCCGAAGAAAAAGACGCAAGTCCCGCTAAGGTAAGTAATGTATCAGGTGCAATTTTACCTTCGCTGATCTTCTTCTCCCATCGTGAATGCACAGGGATTTTCCCGTCAGAGGCAATGAATCCTTTTTCCTCTTTGGTGAGTGATGGGAACATATCTTCACAACCCTCCTCGTGAGCTATATGTATCAGTTCCGATCCGGAGGAAGGCAGTTTTGCCGATAATCTTTCAGCGAGACCCAGCACCTTACTGTCAACTTCCCAGAATTTTTCAATGTGTGCTCCCTTTGCGGAATCGAACATGCTAACTTCATAGTTCTCATGTGTCCTGGAGGTAAACTTACCGCTCAGCTCTTTATGACCCGATGCTGCTACTTTTGGAGGCATGGTAAATACATCCGTCCCTGCAAGAAGTTCAAGCTGGAAGTGATTTCTCAGGCTTGCCGCAATAAGTTTTGTCTGCCAGGGATTCTCGGCAGATATTCCTGTTACCCAATTCTGTGAAGCGATCACGGCTTTCTCACCTGCACCCGAACCATCACCCAGTTTATTGTTTATCATATAGGCACCGACTCTTCCAAGAAACACATTCAGATAATCAGGCCGCGCCACTTTAGTTACAAGTACATTCTCCCTTGCACTGAATTCAAGAGTAAAATTGATTTTTACACCGGAATCTTTCAGTAGTCTGGCCCCTATCAATCCCTCGGCTGTATAGGGCACTTTAACTATGAATTGTTCGGGACATAATTCATGAAATCTCTTTCCATAATTCTGAATAGCCTTGATATCATGTGCAGTATTGGTATGAAGTTCAACACTTACATACCCCCCGAATTTTTGAGCCAGTCTCAGACCATGGCGCGCATTCAGGATAAAAGCAATCTCTTTAACTCTCTCCTCCTGTGGCAGATCGCGCACAATGCTTTTTGCTTCAGATATAAAAATATCGTAGATCCCCTTCTGGATCTCATTATTTAGCAGCGTATTGTTTGTTGTAAGCGCACTCATCTCAGCAGTCCAGTTCGCTTCGGCCTCCTCCACGTCACCTGTATCAAGCCAAAGTTCTGTTCCGGCATTACGTAATGCCTCCCAGAAGAGATCCTTTTTCCCGGTAACACGTTTTTCGTTCAGATTCTTCCAAACGAAATCACTGATTCTGGTATTAATGTCAGCCATGGTTTTAATTATTTGGTATATATAACTATTTCAACTTCTTGACAAACTTCTAAGATCTTCTCCAGTTGGCTGCTGGAATACTTTAAGTCCGAATTCATCCATTATTGCGAGTAAATGTTCAAATATTTCCGATTGAATATTTTCATAAGGAGTAAACTGGTTATTCCGGGTAAAAAGGTAAACCTGAAGCGGTAAACCGTTTCCATCCGGGGACCGGTGACGCAAGAGAATAGTCTGGGTTGTGTCAACATGCTTATGATTTCTGAGATATGCTTCAGCATAAAAACGAAAAACTCCCAGATTAGTCAGATTGGAGCGGTTGAAAACAGGACTCACGGGGTTATCCAATCCATTACTTATCATACCAGGCATATTCTCAGAAGTCGAAATGTACTCCTTCAATACGGGTATCTTATTTAGTTTTTCTTTCAGCTCACTGTCTAGGAACCTTATACTCTTCATATCGATATAGATATGTCTCTTGATTTGCCTCACTCCCGAATCCTCCATCCCTCGCCAGTTTTGAAATGACTCATTTACAAGCGAATACGTTGGTACCGTGATAATGGTTTTATCGAAATTCTGAATTTTTACTGTGTTAAGGGTAATATCCGTAACCACACCATCAACCTCCCTGCCGGGGATGGTGATCCAATCGCCAACTTTCAGCATTTTATCTGCAGACAGCTGAATACTGGCAACAAGTCCGAGAAGAGTATCTTTAAAGACGAGAATAAGAACTGCAGCCATGGCACCGATACCTGTGAGGAGCGAACCTATATTTGTTTTAAAAAGCACAGATATTACCACCAGCAGCGCGACCAGTATTACAAATATTTTAACAAGTTGAACATAGCCTTTAATATGCCTGTGCTGCGAGATCGGAAGTGTATTATAAATTTTGTGCCAGGCTTCGATGAATGAAATAGCAACAACAGTTCCAATTGTTACTATATAGATGTAGGTAAGCTTATGAACAACAATCATCCATGTTGGATAAGTCTTCAGAGCCCATCCGGCCATAAACCAGAAAACAAGAGCCGGCGCCATATGTGAAAGACGGGTAAAAACTTTCTGTTCGAGAAAAATATCATCCCATTTAGAGGTTGTATTTTTTACAATTCTTGTAACAACCCTAAGTATGACAAATTTTGCAATGATATTAGAGAGCCAGCTCAAAAAGAGAACAATGAGCACAAGTCCGATCGTGCTCAGAAATGAAGAGAGGCTATAACTTAATCCTGCATTTATGAAAAGCTCTTTTAGCCAGATTGCGGGATCATTAATTAATTGCATAATAAATCACTTAAATAATTTGAGGCAAAAATAGATAAATTATTAATCTCTATGAATGAATATTTTTAGCTTTACCGAATTCAGGAAAAAATAACAGTTATGAGAGTAACAATTCTTTGCATTTTATTGGCGTTTTCGATTAATGGAATGTCACAGGAAGGATTTGACAGCTATTTTACGGAAAAAGTACTGAGATTTGATTTCATGTTCTCGGGAAATAGTCAAAAGACTGATGTATATCCGGTTGGATTAAAAGAGGAACCCTTTTTTGCCGGTTCCAGGATAAACCTCATAGATCCTTTCAGTTATGGTAATTTCAAATATGAAGTTTTTAGTGAATCTGATAATAAACTGATTTATTCTAAAGGATTCTGTACTCTGTACCAGGAATGGCAAACTACAGAGGAGGCAAAAAAAGTTGAAAGGAGCTTCTATGAAGTTGCTGCAATGCCATTCCCAAAAAATAAAATCAGATTTAAATTAAGCATAAGGGAAAAGAGCGGTTCATTCAAGCCATTATATGAAACATCAATCGATCCCGATGATTATTTCATTAAAAAGGAGAATCCTGTAAATGTCAGATTTACAAAAATACATGACGGAGGTCCGTCTGAAAAGGCAGTCGATCTTGCATTTATCGCCGAGGGCTATACTGCTGACGAAATGCCCAAATTCCGTGAAGATGTAAAAGTATTAGCTGAATCTTTATTTTCAGAAGCTCCCTTTAATGACTACAGGGAAAAATTCAATATCTGGGCCGTTGAAGCAATCTCACAGGAATCAGGTACAGATGTACCGGGGGAGAAGATCTATATGAACACAGCACTCAATTCAAGTTTTTACACTTTTGGTACTGACAGGTATCTGACCACTCAGGATATTAAGTCCGTAAATGATTACGCAGCTGTTGTCGCTCATGATAATATAGTTGTACTTATTAACAGTTCACGTTATGGTGGCGGAGGGGTATACAATTATTACAGCGGAACCACTTCCGGTCATGCTCTCTCGAAGAAGGTATTTATACATGAATTTGGACATGGTTTTGCCGGGTTGGCTGACGAATATTACTCATCTTCAGTAGCATATGATGAATTCTATCCTCTGGCTGTTGAACCGTGGGAACCGAATATTACCACGATGGTAAACTTTGACTCAAAATGGAAGGAGATGATCGCCGGGGATACCCCTCTTCCAACACTTGCGGAAGATAAATATTTTAATGTAACAGGGTTGTTTGAGGGTGGAGGATATTCAGCTAAAGGTATATTCAGACCGGAGCTTGAATGCAGGATGAAGAGCAACAGTCCAAAGGGATTCTGTTCTGTCTGCCGGAAGGCTATCATAGAGATGATAAATTATTATACCAAATAAATGTAGGGACAAGACATGTCATGTCCCTACAATCACAGATTATTTGCTTTTTCTGTCGATGATGTAAAACAATACAAGACTAAGACCCCCAAAGAAAAAGATCAACGAAGAATAAAGAGCATCCTCGTCAAGTATCTGATACTGAGCCATAATGGCAGCCACCAGAATGCCAACTGCAATACCCATGGCAAGCATGCCGATCTTCAGGGTAAACTTACTCCAGGCAAAATTCCATTTTATAGCTTCTTTACCTGTATTAAAAAGACTCGCATCAGCTCCTTTTTCAATCAGCGCCATTCTTTCTTTGTTACGTGTTGTGTAATGAACATAAATTACTCCAAAAACTGTTGCAAAAAACGCGATAAATCCAATTAAACCTTCCATAATTTATAATTATTAGTTAATAACTCTTTTTGTGCTTTAGACAGATGATTGAAAGGTGTGGTTACATAAAACATAAAAAATATTTTTTATTTTTT
>JANNKF010000294.1:0-15584 GCA_031396165.1 Bacteroidales bacterium
CCCAGATAAGGTCGCCTGTTATGGAATCAACTCTGATTGAATTAGTTGCCGGAGGCAATGTATAGTTCTCAATTGGCTTTCCATCTTCCCGGGTACATACTGTTAATTGATACGACAGGCTGTCACCATCGGGATCGTAAGCACCAGGGTTATGAATAAAGATATATCCGAAAGCGGCTTTATCATATGGAGGATTAAGAAGTACCGGAGTATTATTGCGTCCCATTGCAGGATTGACAATAAGGATGGTAGACATGGAAAAAACGACATTCACCGAATTGGGAATGTTTTTGACACCGGCATTCCTGTTTGGATCCTGAACTACAAGTCTGTAAACCCCCGGGCCTGGAAAAGTATGAATTATTTTGTAAATGTTCCTTTTATAAAGATTAGGGAGTATAACCTCACTTACTCTTGGAGCCGTAGATGTGGAATTATCTCCCCACTCAACATCAAGCGATGACCTGTCAGCAAAACTCAGGGTATATGTAAATGTTGTAATTGTAATCTCATAAGTAAGATCAGACAACTGCACATAAGTAATTTCACCTGCCCGGTTATGGGTCGCATTCATACTCACGAAACAGAATGATAGTAAGACCGTCAGAAGAAGTTTATTTGTCAGGTAATTCTTCACATCCAGATTATTTAATTTTAAAAGTTTTTTCAGTAATGGTTGAAGTCAGTTTTACTCCTTCTTCAAAATCATCAATCCTTACAATTACCATATTTGTCTGATCGGAATAAAGGCTGGTCATTATCATATTTTTAACAGTTATTGTTTCAGGTTTCTTCACAGTACCATATATGAGATTCACTGTAACCTCATTATTTGTCACATTTAAATCCAACAATCTGGCAATCATTTTGTTATTATTAACCTCCAGAATTATTTTATTATTAAGGTACTTCTCCATTACTTTTAGAGAGGACGGGTTTGTACCTGAGAAATCATTTCCCTGAACCACATTTCCACCTGTTTTGCAGTCTGCAATAAGATCATCAAAATTCATCCTTACAAATACCTTGAAAGATTCAGTCAAAGGTACATAATCGATACTTGTAAGCGTAACATGTACCGGATGAAAAATAAACCAGACCGAAAAAAACAGAATCTTAATCATATCTAATCAAATTCGGATCTGAATTAACCTCAAAAATCAGACCAATTCTTCATCAATCATTAATGCTCACCCGATCCTTCAGATACTGCACCGAACCGACTTCAATAAATGAGAATCCTGAGCCTCCGGTAAAGTTTCCTGCAAGCACAACAATTATATCTTCCTTCTTCAGGTTATGAGTCTTTACCAGGTTTTTCAGTGCCACATGAATAAACTCATCAACAGATGTTCTGCGCTCCTGGTAACTTGCATAGACCCCGTATGATAATGCCATTTCTCTCATGGTTTTTTCTGAATAGCACTGTGCAAGAATCAGGTTAATCCCTCTGTATGATGCCATATCCCTGATTGTACGGCCACCTGTTGTATCTGCAATTATCCCCCTGGCTCCGATCCTGAAAGCAGTTTTTACCGCAACTTTTGCCAGATAAGCTGAAATCTCTCCTGTTACATTCAGGTAAGGGATATCAAGAAATTTTTCTTTATTCTTTTCTACCTCCAGAGCAACTTTGGTCATAGTTTTAACAGCTTCCACCGGATATTTTCCATTAGCGGTTTCTCCGCTCAGCATTACTGCATCTGTCTGGGAGTAGACAGCATTTGCAACATCGCTCACTTCAGCCCTTGTCGGCCGTGGATTGTTTATCATTGAATGCAGCATCTGGGTTGCGACAATTACCGGCTTCCTGCTGATGATGCATTTAGTAATTATCATCCGTTGAATACCAGGAATTTTTTCATAAGGAATTTCAATTGCCAGATCCCCTCTGGCAACCATAATACCATATACATTATCGAGAATATCATCAAGATTGTCTACACCCTCCTGATTTTCAATTTTAGCTATAATCTTTATTTCGCTGTTATTTTGTCGTAAAACCTCCTTTACATCAAGGACATCCTGTTTTGACCTGACAAAGGAATGAGCAATGAAATCAACATTATTGGCGGCGGCCATAGCCAGAAAGGTTCTGTCTTTTTCTGTAAGTGAAGGAAGGCATATTTTTACACCCGGGATATTAACGCTCTTTCGTGATCCAAGCGTCCCATCGTTAACAATCAGACATTCAAGTGCATTACCGTGCTTACTTAAAACCCTTAATTCCAGTTCACCATCATCCATCAAAATCACCGAATCAAGTGGTATATCTGATGAAAAAGTTGTATAACTAACATAAATTGCTTCATTTGAGCTCTTTCCGGAGGGATCGCCTATAATATTTATTCTATTACCCTTTTTAAGTTCAATAGGTGCATCGCTGACAGTTGTCCTGATCTCGGGTCCTTTTGTGTCGAGAAGAATTGCGATGTTCTCGGATACCTCACGTGTATTTTTGATGATTTTTAGTGCGCCTTCAATATTCAGATGCGCTGAATTAATTCTTATCACATCCATCCCTGCCTCATAGAGCTCCCTTATAAACGATGATTCACAGTTTTTGTCTGAAATAGTTGCAACAACCTTGGTTCTTTTCCTGTTCATATATTATTTATTCTTTGTATTACTTAATTCAATTAATGCCTCAACAGCAAGTCTGTAGCTGTCGAGGCCAAAACCTGAGATACTTCCTGCGCAATTAATACCAATCAGACTTGTATGTCTGAATTCCTCCCTTGAAGCCAGATTTGTAATGTGCACTTCTATAACAGGTGTTTTGACGGCTGCTATTGCATCGCTGATTGCCACCGATGTATGCGTATAGCCACCTGCATTAAGAATAATACCATTATAGGTAAATCCGGTTAAGTGAATTTCGTTTATAATTTCACCCTCAATATTTGATTGAAAATATTCAAATTCTACTCCGGTATAACGTTGTTTAAGCACTTTAAGGTAATCCTCAAATGAAGAATGACCATATTTCTCAGGCTCCCTCTTTCCCAGCAGATTGAGATTGGGTCCGTTTAGCATTAAAATTTTCATCTGATAATGAATTTATTACGACAGAAGATATAGACAATCATACATTTATAATCTAACGGTAAAAATAGATAAAAAATATTTAAAGGCGCCATCTTAAGAAGGTTCTGTTTCTTTGTGTTACTTTGCTGATAATTCCTGAAAAAAGATGAGTCTGGGCTGGAAACAATCATTCAGAAATTTCGAAACTTTTCTCAGGCTTGAGAAGTCATTGTCAGAGAACAGTGTTGATGCGTATATGCACGATGTTGCAAAACTTGAAAAATTCTTCTCGGAAAGTGGAAAAAGTGTTAACCCGGCTGATGTAACTTATTCTGATCTAAGGGATTTTCTCACATGGTATAATGAGACGAATAATAATTCAAGAACACAATCAAGGGTTCTGTCGGGTATCAGGGCCTTCTATAAGTTTCTTCTTATTGAAGGAGAAACAGATGAGAATCCTGCTACACTTATAGAATCACCCAGGCTAGGGTTGAAACTACCCGGGGTGTTGTCGGTAATTGAAATAGACAGGATGATCGATACAATCGATCTCAGTAAACCTGAAGGGCACAGAAATAAAGCCATTATTGAAACACTTTACGGATGTGGTCTAAGGGTATCTGAACTGGTAAATCTGCGTCTTACAGATATTCACTATAGTGAAGGTTATGTGGTTGTTACCGGTAAAGGAAATAAACAGAGACTGGTGCCGGTAAGCGGCAAAGCGCTGAAAGAGATAGATATTTACAAACTGCACAGGAACCAGCTATCTGTCATAAAAGATCAGAATGTGCTGTTTCTTAACCGGCGCGGTTCAAAGCTTACCAGAGCAATGATATTTGCAATAATAAAAGAGCTGGCAGTAAAAGCCGGGATTAGCAGGAACATAAGTCCTCATACCTTCAGACACTCATTCGCAACACATATGATAGAAGCCGGGGCAGATCTGAGGGCAGTTCAGGAAATGCTGGGGCATGAATCAATTCTTACAACAGAGATTTATACGCATGTTGACAGGAGTTATCTGCGGGACTCACTAATTATGTTTCATCCCAGGGCTTGAGCCCCCCAACCCCCTGAAGGGGGAGTCAGACAGCGTTCAGAAGATGCGGCTGTACAAATCCGAATCAGCCAATACCTCCAGCCAGTAGGGTTTTCAAAGTCCCCTTTAGGGGATTTAGGGGCAAAATAAAGTGCGATTGAATGTGTATTACAAATGTTAAAAAAAGTTATCACTTCATCCTGTTTCTGAAATTCAATATTAATCATTAACTTTGCGGCTTATTTTGCAAAATCAATAAATTTAATTTATCTCAAATCAATAAAACTATGTCACAAGTTAAACGAGTCTATTCCTTTGGAAAGAAATCGGCGGAGGGTAAAACTGATATGAAAAACCTTCTCGGTGGTAAAGGTGCTAACCTTGCAGAAATGTGTCTGCTGGGCCTGCCGGTACCTGCTGGTTTTACAATCACTACTGAAGCCTGTAATGAGTACTATAAGAATGACTGTACTCTTCCCTCAGAACTTATGCCTGAAGTATGGGCAGCTATGAAGAAGACTGAAGAGGCAATGAACATGAAATATGGTGATGCTACGAATGCATTGCTCGTTTCCTGCCGCTCAGGTGCACGCAGCTCAATGCCTGGTATGATGGATACTGTTCTTAATATAGGACTGTGTTCAGCAACTATTCCCGGTTTCCTGAAGAAAACCAATAACCCGCGATTCGTTTATGACTCATACCGTCGTCTTATTATGATGTACGCTGATGTTGTAATGGAAAAGGCTGAAGGTATTGATCTGGGTGAAGGAAAAGGAATACGTAAGCAGCTTGATGAGAAACTTGATGAATTCAAAAAACAAAAAGGATATAAGTCAGATACCGATATTTCTGCAGATGAGCTGAAAACTCTTGCAGAAGATTTCAAGGCGATTGTTAAAAAAGCTCTCGGCAAACCTTTCCCTGACGATGCAAAAGAGCAGCTTGAAGGTTCTATTAAAGCTGTTTTCAAGAGCTGGAACGGAAAGAAAGCTGTATCATACCGCAGAATTGAAGGTATTCCTGATGACTGGGGGACAGCCGTTAACGTGCAGGCTATGGTATTTGGCAATATGGGTGATTCATCAGCTACCGGTGTTGCTTTTACGCGTAACCCAGCAACGGGTGAGAACCTTTTCTATGGTGAGTGGCTTGTAAATGCACAGGGTGAAGACGTTGTTGCAGGTATCCGCACCCCGAGCCCTCTTAATGATGATACGAAGAACGATCAGAACAGACACCTGCACAGCATGCAGGAAGCTATGCCTGGTACTTATAAAGAACTCTGGGATATCCGTAACATTCTTGAGAAATCTTTCAAAGACATGCTTGATATCGAATTCACAATTCAGGAAGGTGTTCTTTATATGCTACAGTGCCGTGCCGGTAAAAGAACAGGTACCGCAGCACTCAACATGGCAATGGACATGCTTCATGAAAAACTAATTGATGAAAAAACAGCTGTTATGCGTGTTGACCCTGCACAGCTTGATGAGTTACTGCACCCGATTTGCGATCCTGCTGTCGAGAAAAAACATACACCTGCGGTAAAAGGTTTACCTGCTGGTCCGGGAGCTGCTGTCGGAAGAGTTGTTTTCAACGCTGAAGATGCTGTAGCATGGTTCCGTAAAGGTGAAAAAGTTATTCTTCTCCGTGAAGAGACTAACCCTGAAGACGTTGAGGGTATGCGTGCTGCAGAAGGTATTCTTACCGCCCGTGGCGGTATGACTTCACATGCTGCTCTCGTTGCACGTGGCTGGGGAAAATGTTGCATAGTTGGAGCTGGTGGCCTTCATGTTGATGCTGCCAAAAAAATCTGCAAAATTACAGGTTCTGATGTGGTTATAAAAGAAGGTGACTTCCTTACACTAAACGGAACAAAAGGCTTCGTATATCTCGGAGCTCTAAGCCTGATGGATGCATCAGAGAATCCACGTTTCAAGGAGTTCATGACAATTGTTGACAAATTCCGTAAAATGGGTGTCCGCACAAACGCTGAAACTCCTGAAGATGCATTAATTGCCCGCAGCTATGGAGCAGAAGGTATCGGTCTCTTCCGTACCGAGCACATGTTCTACGGTAAGGGATCGGAGCAACCACTTTTCCTTCTCCGCAAGATGATCCTCAGTGCAAATGAAACAGAGCGCCGCAAAGCACTCGATGAACTGTTCACATTTGTTAAAAAAGATATGAAAGCCACAATGGCTGCAATGGACGGTCTGCCTGTAACATTCAGACTTCTTGATCCTCCGCTTCATGAATTTGTTCCGCAGGGAGCAGAAAAACAGGAAGAGCTTGCAAAAGCACTCGGCATTAAGAAAGAAGACGTTGCCAAACGTGGTGAAGCATTACATGAGTCAAACCCGATGATGGGACACCGTGGCGTTCGTCTTGGTATAACTTTCCCTGAAGTAACAGAGATGCAGATTCGTGCTATGCTTGAGTCATCTGTGGAACTCCTCAGCGAAGGAAAGAAACCTTACCCCGAATTAATGGTACCGGTTACCTGCGAGGTTGCAGAAATTGATTATACCAAAAAGATATTTGACAAAGTAAATGATGAGGTTTGCAAAAAATTCGGCGTAAAAGCAATCTCATGCAAATACGGAACTATGATTGAAATTCCGCGTGCATGTCTTCTCGCTGACCGTATGGCAAAAACTGCTGAATTCTTCTCATTCGGTACAAACGACCTCACCCAGATGACTTTCGGATTCAGCCGTGATGATACTGGCGGTTTCCTTCATGATTATCTTGATAAGAAAATTCTTGCTTCAGATCCATTCCAGACAATTGATCAGGACGGAGTCGGACAGCTTATCAAAATGGCTGTTGAGAAAGGTCGTGCTACAAGATCTGATCTTAAGGTTGGTATCTGTGGGGAACAGGGAGGAGATCCTGCATCCGTAGAATTCTGTTTCAAAGCCGGACTGACTTATGTAAGCTGCTCTCCTTTCAGAGTTCCGATTGCAAGACTGGCCGCCGCACAGGCATCAATTAAATACGGAAAGTAGCCTGTAAAGTATAAATAAAAAAGGGTTCCGCTTTCTACGGAACCCTTTTTCTTTTCATAACTGCCCGATTAAATCAGGACCCGGAAACCCATAGCCAACTTGTATTATGAAGACCGCCGATATGATAAATACTCTATTCAACATCAGGTTTTTATTCAAAAAATTGAGCTATATTTCGGCATCTTTCAGTGTATTAGTTTAATATCTTTACAGTTTTTAAGTGTGAAACAAAATTTCTAAAGATGATCACCTCTCAGGATTTAATACAATATGGAATAACGGATGTTACTGAAGTACTTTACAATCCAACATACAACCAGCTTTTCGCGGAAGAAACAAAACCCGGACTTAACAAATTCGAAAAGGGAATTATTACCCGTACAGGTGCTATATCGGTTGACACAGGAATATTTACAGGACGTTCTCCAAAAGACAAGTATGTTGTTCTTGATGAAAAGACTAGAAGTACTGTCTGGTGGAAATCGGATAAGGCCAAGGTATCTGATAATAAGCCAATTTCACCGGAGATATGGAATCATTGTAAAAATATAGCCGTCAGGCAGTTATCAGGACAAAGATTATTCGTTGTCGATTGTTTCTGTGGTGCAAATGAAAATACGCGTCTGAGTGTGAGGTTTATCCTTGAAGTAGCATGGCAGGCTCACTTTGTCAAAAACATGTTTATCAGACCGGAACAACAGGAGCTCGACAATTTTAAACCTGAATTTATTGTACTGAATGCCTCAAAGGCAGTAAACCCCGATTGGCAGAAACAGGGACTTAACTCCGAAAATTTTGTACTGTTTAACCTTACTGAAGGGATGTCTGTTATTGGTGGCACCTGGTATGGCGGAGAGATGAAAAAAGGCATCTTCTCTGTTATGAATTACTACCTGCCACTCAAGGGCATAGCCTCAATGCACTGTTCTGCAAATGTGGGTAAGGACGGGAATACTGCAATATTCTTCGGACTATCGGGAACCGGAAAAACAACACTCTCAACCGACCCGGAAAGGGCACTGGTAGGTGATGATGAACATGGTTGGGATGATGACGGCATTTTCAATCTGGAAGGTGGATGTTATGCAAAATGTATAAAACTGAGCAAAAAGAATGAACCAGATATTTATAATGCAATAAAACGCGATGCCCTTCTCGAAAACCTTGTTGTATTATCTGACGGGACAATAGATTTTAACGATAGTTCAAAAACAGAAAACACACGGGTCTCCTATCCTATCTATCATATAAACAACATTGTAAAACCTGTGTCAAAAGCAGGTCATGCAAAAAAAGTTATATTTCTGTCGGCAGATTCATTTGGTGTTCTGCCACCTGTTAGCAGGCTGACAGAAGAGCAGACAAGGTATTACTTCCTGAGCGGATATACTGCAAAGGTAGCAGGAACGGAAAGAGGTATTGATGAGCCAATGCCTTCCTTCTCTGCCTGCTTTGGAGCTGCATTTCTTATGCTCGACCCTATAATATACGCCAATGAACTTACCTGTAAGATGAAAATTCATAATGCAGAAGCCTGGCTGGTAAATACAGGGTGGATGGGTGGTCCCTACGGGTTAGGCAACAGGATAGATCTGCCCTCAACACGCAGGATCATTAACGCTATTCTGAATGATACAATTGCCGATAAGGGGTTTTCTACGCTTCCTATATTCAATCTGAGTATCCCTCTTGAAGTTGATGGAGTCGATGAATGCATCCTCGATCCCTCAAAAGCATGGGAAACGCCCTCCAGATGGCATGTTGCCGCCACTGATCTGGCACTGAAATTCATTAATAACTTCAGCAAATTTACAGCAAATACAGAGACTGCAAAGCTTGTTGACTCTGGACCAAGAATTTGACAGGCACAGGATTTATTTTATTGCTACATTTGCTTCATTATAAAACCTAAAAAGGATGCATTTACTTCTTACCGGACTGGCACTAATATTTGCATATCTTTTAGGGTCAGTGCCAGCTGCAGTATGGATAGGTAAACGGTTTCATAATATCGATGTCAGGCAGCATGGCAGCGGCAATGCAGGAACTACAAATGTAATAAGAGTACTGGGATGGAAAACAGGAATCCCTGTACTCCTGATAGATGTGGCCAAAGGTTCGCTTGCGACCCTTCTTCCTCTCATTTTCAAACTTGCCGAACAAGATAGTTCCCAGCTCATTAATCTGCAGATAATTACCGGAATTACAGCAATTTCAGGTCATATCTTTCCTGTTTTTGCCGGATTCAGGGGCGGTAAAGGTGTGGCAACTATTTTTGGCGTTCTTTTAGCTCTTCAACCGCTTCTTACATTAAGCTGTTTCGGAGTCTTCCTTGTGGTGCTTTTATTAACCAATATTGTATCTGCTTCTTCAATGAGCGCAGGTATTGCATTCCCGGTATTACTATTTTTTGTATTTAATACTCCATCAACAGTTTTTAAAATCTTCTCAATAGTAGTATCAATTGCACTTATTGTTACACATAGGAAAAACATAGGACGAATAATAAGAGGTGAAGAGTCGAAACTTTTCAAATATGGTAAAAAGGACGAACCGGTATCATAAGAGTTAAGAATCAATTTATTAATTATAAAATTTATTTGAAATGGAAAAGAGTATTAAAGGAACAAAGACTGAACAGAACCTGATGAAGGCATTTGCCGGAGAATCGCAGGCTAAAAACAGGTACGAGTTTGCAGCAAAGGTTGCCAAAGAAGAAGGGTATGAACAGATTGCAGGTATCTTTCTTGAGACTGCGCTTCAGGAGCAGGTACATGCCAAACGTTTGTTCAGATTTCTGGAGGGAGGAAATGTTGAGATTACTGCCATGTATCCAGCCGGTAAGATAGATACTACAAAAGAAAACCTGATTGCAGCTACTGAGGGTGAACACGAGGAATGGAGTGACATGTATCCTGAATTTGCAAAGGTTGCCGAAGAAGAGGGATTCAAGAATATTGCCACAGCCTTCAAAGCTATAGCTGTCTCAGAAAAAACACATGAAGACCGATACAGGAAACTTCTTGAGAATGTTATGCAGGATAAGGTATTTCAACGTGATGAAAAGGTATTCTGGTATTGCAGGAAATGCGGCTATATTCATTTTGGAACCAAGGCACTGAAAAACTGCCCTGCCTGTCTGCATCCCGAAGCATATTTTGAAATCTTAGCATCTAATTATTAATGGCAGAGGGTAAAGAGATCCTTGATCTTATCAGGAGCAGGCAGAGTGACAGAAAATACAGCAATAAACCGGTAGAACAGGAGAAGCTTGAGAGGATAATTGAAGCGGGAAGAATGGCACCATCGGCATGCAATGCGCAGCCATGGAAATTCGTTGTTGTTACCGAACCTGAACTGGTAACTAAAATTGCTGAGGCAGCCTCCGCTCCTCTTCTGGGAATGAACACTTTTGTTTCACAGGCACCGGTTCAGATTATTATTGTGAGGGAAAAGCCAAACCTGACCTCCAAAATCGGGGCCAGCATCAAGGACAAGGATTATTCGCTGATCGATATCGGTATCGCTTCGGAAAATATCTGTCTTCAGGCAAAGGCTGAAGGAATTGGCTCATGTATGCTTGGATGGTTCGATGAACCAATGGTAAAGAAACTTCTGGGTGTGCCTAAAAACAAACGTGTTGAACTTATAATAACACTGGGTTATTCGCTTAGCGATCAGAGGGAAAAAAGAAGAAAACCACAAGAGGAGACCGTTTCTTATAATAAATATTAACCTTTCAGGCCACGCCTTTTAGGCCACGCCATGGCGTGGCCCTACAAACACATTTATTCATTGTAGGGACATTCCATGGAATGTCCCTACAGAGAATTAATTTAATTTATCTAAGGCTACTGTTATTCTTTTCACAGCTTCAATGAGAAGATTATCAGATGTTGCATATGAGATCCTGATACACTCCGGAGCTCCGAATGCATCTCCTCCTACAGTTGCAACCTGGGCTTTATCAAGGAGATAAAGAGCCAGATCGTCAGAATTGCCGATTTTTGTTTCGCCATCTGATTTACCAAGATAATAGGAAATATCGGGCATTACATAAAATGCACCCTGCGGAATCCCAACCTTCAATCCCTTTACCTTACCCAGGAGAGAACAGATGAGATCGCGACGACGAAGAAATGCCTCTCTCATAATCTTCTGCGACTCTCCGTCGCCCTGAATAGCTGCAAGTGCAGCCCTCTGCGCAATGGAACAGACACCCGAGGTAAATTGCCCCTGCAGTTTATTGCATGCTTTGGCAATCCACAGCGGAGCACCAATATAGCCAATCCTCCATCCGGTCATGGCATAACCTTTCGATACTCCGTTAACAGTTATAACCCTTTCGTAAATATTGTTGAATGATGCCATGCTGACATGTTCACCATCGAAGATTATATGCTCATAAATTTCGTCAGAGATTATGAAAAGTCCTTCGTGTTTTGCAATAACTGCAGCAATTTTTTCCATTTCTGAATGGGTGTAAACCATTCCGGTAGGATTAGAAGGAGAATTGAATATGACGAGACGAGTCTTCGAGGTAATCGCAGCCTCAAGTTGTTCAGGTTTCACTTTGAAATCGTTCTCGAGGGTTGCCTTGATTATTACCGGCTTGCCTTCTGCCAGGATGATCTGATCATAATAGCTTACCCAGTATGGGGCAAGAATGATTACTTCTTCGCCCGGATTAACAATTGAGAGTATTACATTTATCAGTGAGTGCTTCCCTCCTGCAGACACAATAACCTGGTCAGGTGTATAATCAACTCCGTTTTCATCTTTGAACTTCTTCGAAATTGCCTTTCTCAGATCGTCGTAACCCGGAACCGGCGGGTATTTCGAGTAGTTATCGTCGATAGCCTTTTTAGCTGCCTCCTTTACGTAATCAGGGGTATTGAAGTCAGGCTCCCCAAGACTTAAACTTATGATATCGATACCTTTAGCCTTCAGCTCACGGCTCTTCTGAGCCATCGCAAGTGTCTGTGACACAGCCAAAGATTTAACCCTGTCGGATAAGTATTCCATAATTGTAGGTTATATGAAAAGTGACAAAAAAGAACTGATTCAAATGTATGAAGTAATATTTAAAAATCATAAAGAAACATTTCGGATTGCGGATTGCGGATTTCGGATAGATTTGCATTTCGTTTTCATTACGTTATCCCCGAGCCAGCTAACTTAATAATCCGCGCCAGCAAAGTGTATAATAAAAAAGTTTAAACTAAGTTTGTATATAAATCTAACATTGAGAAAAATGGAACTGCTTGCAGACATTCTGAAAATGACTATTCCGGCGTTGATTGTTTTTCTGACAGCATGGCTGGTTCTGAGATATATGATTAAAAATGACCAGGACAAACGCCGGCAGGAACTGATCCTTCAGAACAGCAGGACAGTTACACCAATAAAACTTCAGGCATACGAAAGAATAATTCTATTGCTGGAGAGGATCTCCCTGGAGTCTCTTCTTGTAAGGGTAAGCTCATCTGATATGTCGGCCCAGCAGCTGCATTCAACACTCCTTAACACAATCAGAAGCGAATTCGAACACAACCTTTCTCAACAGATCTACATGAGTCAGCAAGCCTGGGAAGTTGTAAGAAATGCCCGATCCAATATGATCAAGATCATAAACAATGTTGCCGAAAAGATGCCTGCCAACTCTTCAGGAATGGCCCTAAGCAAACAATTACTCGAGAAGATCATGGAACTCGAAAAAGAACCTGCCAGAGCGGCCATTGAATACGTGAAGGCGGAGATAGCAAGGATGATCTAAAGCAACTCCACACTTCTCTTCACAAAAGTACTCAGATCTTCACCTCTCAGCATATTATTGGCAAGAAGTGCAAGGTCAATAAGTTGTTTAACAACTTTATTTTCAGTACCGTACTTTTCAAGAATATCCTTCCTGGCATTTTCAACAGAAGTTAATTCCTTGCGGAGTTTTTCAAGGTCATCCTTTTCGATCTGGCTTATCTCATCTGCTTTTTTCTTTTTGTGCTCATTTTCTGTAAAGTCAATCTCCTCTTTGATCCGTATTCTTTCTGAACCATTCTCCGACAGGAATGTACCTACTTGTGACTGGAGATCCTCAGCAACTTTTATTACAAGCTTATGGTTAGGATTTACCACAAGGTTAAAACTATCCGGAAGCTCACCATAAAAGTTCATGCCTCCGCCCATTTGAGCCATCTCCTTCATTCTGCGCATAAACTCCGACTGGGTGATAATTACCGGAGCTTCATTTTCGTCGAGCGACTCAAAAGCAACATTGTAAACCTCTTTGGTTTTGACTCTTACATTGAAAACATTTTTCAGATCATCCTGTTGTTCCGGTGTGAGTTTTGATTCGCGGGTTTCATCTTTAGGAATAAGCTTGTCAACCACATCAGAGTCGACCCTGACAAACCTGGTATCTTTGAGTTTTGATTCAAGCTGATTGATAAGGTGAACATCAAGTTGTCCATCGAGAACCAGAACATCATAACCCTTATTCTTAGCTTTTTCGATGTATGAGAACTGATCGGTTTGATTTGTCGAATAAAGATATATAAGCGTCTTATTCTTATCAGTCTGGTTTTCCTTAATTATCTTTTCATACTCTTCAAATGTAAAATACTTTTCCTCAGTATTTTTAAGAAGTGCAAACTTTGAAGCCTTTTCATAGAATTTTTCCTCTGTCATCATACCGTATTCAATGAATAGCTTAAGGCTATCCCACTTCTTCTCAAATTCTGGACGATTATTCTTAAAAATATCATTCAGCCTGTCGGCCACTTTTTTTGTAATATGGGCCGAGATCTTCTTGACATTTGAATCGCTCTGAAGGTAGCTTCTCGATACGTTCAGTGGAATATCCGGTGAATCAATAACACCATGTAGCAGAGTGAGAAACTCGGGCACGATGCCCTCTACTGAATCAGTTACAAAAACCTGATTGCAATAAAGCTGAATTTTATTCTTCTGGATCTCTATATTGCTCTTAATTTTTGGAAAATAGAGGATCCCGGTTAGCTTGAAAGGATAGTCAACATTGAGGTGAATATTAAATAATGGCTCTTCGCCGGCAGGATATAATTCCCTGTAAAAATTCTTATAATCTTCATCCTTAAGATCAGCAGGCTTGAGTGTCCAGGCAGGTTTTGTATTGTTTATAATCTTCTCTTTTCCTGTCTCCACCATCTTGCCATCTTTCCACTCCTTCTCAACTCCGAAGGCAATATCAACCGGCAGAAATTTGCAGTATTTTTTCAAAAGCTGTTCAATCTTGTTCTCTTCAAGAAAATCTTTTGATTCCTTATCAATATAGAGAATTACATCAGTTCCAATATTCTCTTTTTCTACTTCCCCGATAGAAAATTCAGGGCTCCCGTCGCAACTCCACTTAACAGCCTGTGCTCCTTCCTGATATGATTTTGTAATAACCTCAACTTTGTCGGATACCATGAAGGAAGAGTAGAATCCAAGACCAAAATGGCCTATTATTGAATTTATCTGATCCTTGTATTTATCAAGAAAATCATTCGCGCTTGAAAAGGCAATCTGGTTCAGATACTTATCCACTTCCTCTTTTGTCATGCCAATTCCCCTGTCTGATACAGTTATTGTCTTTTTCTTTTTATCAAAAGAGACCCTGATGATTGTATCATCTAACCCGCCTTTATAATCCCCTACTGAAGCCAGAGTCTTAAGCTTCTGTGTAGCATCGACAGCATTTGATATAAGTTCACGAAGGAATATCTCATGATCTGAATAGAGGAATTTTTTGATGATCGGGAAAATGTTCTCAGTTGTAACTCCAATTTTTCCGGTTTGCATATTTTCTGGTTTTATGGTTTAACATGAACGATCAGGCCTCCCTGTTCAAAAGATGTGCCGTTGATTATAAACTGACAAATAGTCACATGGAAAATATTCAGAAATACTTAGGGAATTTAAAGTATGCCAGAATGGTAATGAGAGCCGATAAAAGGATGAAAGAGATCAGGACAAATACTGAAACATTCCTTCTTTTTTTGAAGATACCTATATTATGCTCACTGATAAGCTTTTTGACTGTGTTGTGGATTCGCAGAATTGAATTTGCATTTTTAGGTATAAATGCATCTATATTGTATTTTACTGTTTTCTTTATCTCCTCCATTTTATCAACCGGACCAAGCAGAATCAGACCAGTTCTGGTATCCATTTTTTTTATTTCAACAGTCATCCGCTCGATCATGGATATTTGCTCCTTATTATCATGCAGTCCCAGAATTGCAATCTTGCAAAAAGTGTGTTCCTTAACTTTCTCAAGATGCCCAATGAATTCCTCCTTTGTCGGAAATGAAATAACAGTGTACCTGGCAGTATCTGAAAAACGCTTCTTCACATCCTCAGTAAATGCCCTGTGATCGTCGTAACAGAAAAGATGGGTTTTAATATTTTTTGCCATTCTTATAAGTGCCTAGAGAGCCTTGAGTGCCTTGAGTGCCTAAAGTTATAAAACTTTCCGATAA
>JANNKF010000313.1:0-11976 GCA_031396165.1 Bacteroidales bacterium
TCTGCCGACTGTACGGTTTGAATAGGAACCATTTCTTATTAATGCCTCAATTTTGTCAATCAGCCCTTCTTCGATTTCATTACCATTAAAATAACCACTGAATGAATACCCATTCTGTATGAGTCCCAAAAATGATTTATAGAGCACAAAAAGTTCCTGATCTTCAACACTTGAATTTTTCACAATACTATCTTCCGTAATGTCGATCTGCCTCTGGATCTTTATAAAAAGAAATGGGATCAGATACCCTCTGTTGGTGCATGCATAATACCTCATTCTGTATGTTGAAGAAATAATAAGCGATAGACCGGATGATTCAGTCACTTCGTAATGGTTTAAAGTTTTCAGGAAACCGTTAAACCGGTCCTGATGCTTATTCTCCATAGCCATCCACCATTTTACTTCCAGATTAAGAGCCTGGCTTTTTAAGGGATCTTTTTCGTTTAACTTTGATAATCTGGCAGTTGCAATAAAAAAGTCGTAATTATAAATATTGTCAATTATTGAAGTAGTGTCTGCAGGAGCAGCATGGAGAATTGTGGATAACAATAATGAAAATAAAATCATGATAATATAGTTTTCTATTTTCATTTTGTTAATCATACTAAGCAGGCAACCGAAACAAAACCGGATATAAATATAACTAATCTAAATAAAATATAAAAAGAATTGGTCAAAAAAAAAGAGTGCCGAAACACCCTTTTAATTCTTTTGATAAAATGCAATTTTTATCAGAAAATATATCTTATTGATAATGCACCGCCATCGCCCCAGAAACCTGTATATCCTGTCAGGTTTATCGAAGGTTTCCAGTCGACACCAATATTTATCGGAGCTTCGCTGAAACTGTATTCAATACCAAGTATTCCATCGATACCAATTACTGTATATGCTGTTCCGATCGTACCCCATGAACTATTGCCATCCCAGAAGCCTATATGGGCGCCACCACCGTAATACCATCTAAGACGGTCTACCTCGAATGCGATGTTATGTACTTCGTACAAACCTGTTATTTCAAAACCTCTCCATCTGGTGGTTAAAAGAGCTTCAAGAGCAGCTTTTTCATTAAGAAAATGCTTTACGGTCAATCCCTGTGAAAAACCACCTCTTAATCCAACACCGGTTTTATATTCCTGTGCGCTTGCAAGTGTTACTATACTGAGAGCCAGTACAAATGTTAAAACAAATTTTCTCATGATTTTCTTTTTTAATAATTCGATACGCAAATGTAGAAAATATTCCCTTAAAATGAAACCAATATTGCGCATCTCCTCATTAAACGATCATTTACCTTCAAAGTTTCACTACTTTCCTGTACCTTGAATTCTCATTCTTCTTCGCCTGATTGCGTTCCCTGATAACCGGGATCAGCTCCTCACCTACCAGTTTGAATGATTCTGCATCCTCCGGTGCAATAACATATATTGAACGTCCTGATTCGAGTCCCTGTTCAATAATAACATTTTTCTCATTCGATTCTCCGAGAACAACTATATGTTTTGTTTTGTTTTTCTCATACACAAAAGGGAGACTGTCAGATCCGGCCATTACACATTCAGTCGGGACTGACAGCACATTATCGAATGTCTTAATAATGATCTTATTATCAGTAGTCATTGTTGGTCTGAGTTCAGGATCCGATCCCTCAACTTTTATAAGTACTTCGAACATTTTTGCATCGGAATTTGGCAGAACTTCTCCGATATTTGCAATTGTAAGAATGCTTCCGGTAAAAGCTTTTTTGGGGAATGCATCAACTTTGATATTTACTTTCTGACCTGGCTTAATCTTGCTTACTTCGATCTCATTCACGTAGACCTTTGAGATCATTGATGACAGATCTGGCAGTGTAGCTATAACCCTGTCGAACGGATTCACCTGTGAACCTGTTTTTCTCTTGGAACCGTTCCTCTCTTTCTTATAGATAACCATGCCCGGGGCAGGTGCTGTGATAGTGAATTTTGCCAGAAACTCCTGAAGATCGGTCACAAGCCTTTCCTGTCTGCTAAGTCGCATTTTCTGATATCTTATTTCAGAAAGTGTCTGTGCTACCCTGAGTTCATATCCTTTTATCTTCTGCAGAAGAGTCCTTTGTGCTTTATCGAGCGTTATTTCAGCCTGACGTATAGTGGCCGGCGGTTCATATTTTGACTGGGCAAGGGTAATTGTTGCTTCTTCAACTACATACCGTTGATTTTTTATCTCATCCCTCAGATTTGTAAGTACCACTGCTGTGTCCAGAACTTTCATATCAACATTATTCTGGTTAGTTTTGAGTTGATCCTGGGCATCCTTTAAAGTGTTAGCATAACTTGTCCGGTCGAGTTGAGCTATATAGTCGCCCTCTTTAACAATTGTGCCTTCAGGTACAATATCCTGAATTTTCAGCTCCATAGCGTGCATATCGCCTCCAGCCTGTCTTCCACCACCGCCCTGGTTTCCACCCTGACGATTTCCACCCTGATCATTATTACTCTGCCCAATTTCAGGCCCCCTGACGTCGATTGACTTCTCAGCAAGCAATTCACCGGAATTTGAAACTGATATTTCAAAAGGGCCCTCATTCACTTCAGCATAGTAGATAACATTTCCTTTCTTTGTGGTCATCATGTTAAAAGCAACCAACGCTGCTATTGCAACCAGAACTCCTGCGATAATAAAAAATCGTTTCATATTTTGTCTTTATTTTTTGAATGATTCTGAAATAAATTAAACCCTGAAATTATTAAAAAACAAATCAATAAATCCCTATACACTAACATTTAACAACAATTAACATCAGTTATCGGTATTCTGCACATCTATGCTTTAAATAGACAATCATGATTATGTAATTATTCCCGAAAGATTAAAAAAAAAAGATGATCGCTCACTATTTCAATAAGAATTGTATGCTTTATTTTTGTGATGAAACTGAAAAAAATAACATGATTTTAAATATCAGCCCGGACCAAAGCAAATAAATATCAATTCCCCACGTTGATTTTATTAAAGGTAACACTCCTAAATTAAATCCGGATACTAAACAAATAGTGTGTTTATGTTGTTAAAACTGAACTGATTTAATGATTGCATGAAATCTAAAAAATCTTATACCGCTAATTTCGGCAGCACCATTATTCTGGTACTTATTTTTCTGGGTTCGTGCATCAGGGAAGAATTTGATCCAGCTAAATTCGATGGATCACTCAACCTGAAGCCTGGCCTCGCGGTACCGGTCGGGTACTCTCATTTGAATATTGCCAGATTCCTGGGTGATTCTGCATATCGCGACCAGTTAAGGATTGATGACGATGGCTTTCTTAGCCTTTATTATTCAAGGAGTGTCGTATCAGGAACTATGGGTGACCTGCTCACATTCACTCCAATAAGTGTAAACAATACACTTTTAAACACAACAGGGTCAGAATTAAATCTTCTTTCACCCGGAGAATCATTGGATCTCCCTCTCACAATTACCGTTCCGGTAACTCTGGCAGAGACCTCAGCCCGGCTCGATAGTATCCATTTTCTGTCGGGAACCCTTCAGGTAAATATCACTTCAGCTAACATATCTGGGACGATCAACTACTTGTTTCCCGGACTGAGGCTAAATGGACTTCCAGTCACAATTTCAAGGAATATTTCAAATCCTGATCTCATTCTTAATCTGGCAGGGCATACAATTATTCCTGATCATGATCTGGCCGGCAATAATTTATTAACATGCTTGCTATCAGTGCATTTGCAAAGTCCTTCAGGTCCGCTTGGTAATGGAGGCAACATTTTTACTGTACAGGCAGATCTGAATTCATTAAACTATTCTACAATTTTTGGCGATTTCAGTGGGTACAATATTGATCTGCCCCCATTCAGCTTTGCCACAAACTTTTTCAGTAACATTGATGGCGGAAGGATTGAATTTGCTGATCCCCGTCTTAAACTTCTCTTTTCCAATTCGGTAGGGGTTCCCCTGAGTCTTTCTTTTAACAGGTTTGATGCAACAGACCGTAATAATAATCTGATACCGCTTACCGGAACGGGAGTGCCATCCGGTGCAAATCCCAAAACAATTAATTACCCATCCCTGAACCAGATAGGACAGGTTATTGAAGACAGTCTTCTTTTAAACAGAACCAATTCAAACCTGCCAGTTCTGTTTGCCTCAAATCCGGATTCAATCAGCATGTCTGTCACCGCCGGAATAAATCCTCCTGGTGCGACGGGTACAACATTTATAAACCATGATTCAAATTATGATGTTACTGCTGTGGTCGACCTGCCTTTATGGGGGAAGGGAGAATTTCTTATAATGTTCGATACACTCATTTTTGATTTCATCAATACAACTATACCTGCCCCCGAGGAGCTTGAACGTCTTATAGTGCGACTTAATATTACAAATTCTTTCCCTGTTGCTATG
Organism: Bacteroidales bacterium; assembly: GCA_031396165.1. Lineage (GTDB taxonomy): Bacteria > Bacteroidota > Bacteroidia > Bacteroidales > VadinHA17 > LD21. The sequence continues at coordinate 4,406 of JANNKF010000313.1, forward strand.
AAGGCGCAGGTCTACCTTCTTGGTCAGAACAGGGTTCTTCTCGACAGTCTCTTCACCAGTGAGATAACATTTGATGGAGCTGTCGATACAAACGGAGATGGACTTACAGATCCTCATGCTCAGGATGTAATCGATGTAGATCTTCCGAAAAATAAAATAGAGATACTGAACAATACACATTTTCTGGTCACAAAAGGATGGATAGCAACAACAGATTACCCTCTAAAGGATGTGAAATTCTACATATCTCATTATCTGGATTTTAACATTGGTCTGATTGCCCAGTTAAAAATCAATACTGGCAAATAATGAAGAGACAGTCTGTGATAAATCCTGTTTTTTTCACCCTTATTCTGACAGTGTTTTTGTCGCCTAATATTAATGCCCAGGACAATACCCTTTATCTCATCCCCGGAATACCTCAGGCAAACCAGCTCAATCCTGCCTATATACATCCATGCAGGACTTACATTGAGCTTCCGGTGATATCTTCATTAAAGTTAAATATCCGCAATACTGGTTTTGGTTTTCACGATGCAATTCATACCGGGACTGGTGCTCAATCAGACACCTATTTTCTCGATCTGGCCAACCTTGACAAAAAACTCAAACGGATGAATTATTTCCGGACCAATATTGATATTGATCTACTGGGATTTGGATTTGCTTTTAAAGAATGGTACTTCACATTTGGTATTGTAAATCATACAGAATTACGGATTGCATATCCGCACGATATAGTCTCCGTGAGGGATGGAAACTGGGATGTTGCTGCCAATGAAGCGATACCTGTTAAGATGAATAAACTGGGAATTGATCTTACCTTGTGGAATTCAATTGGAGTAAGCGCTGCTAAAGAATTGATTGACGGACTGAAAGTCGGAGTGAGATTGAAATATCTGCAGGGGATGGCAAATTTAAACACCCGCAATTCGATTCTGGAACTTAATACCCTTAATAATCCAATCTCACTTGAAGCTGATATGAAATACAGGATGAATGCCTCATTCCCTGTAGTTCTTGGTTATGGAACAAATGGTTTGGTGAACAGGGTAAATTTTGATAATGCGCTTGATAATATTATCGGTGATTATATATTTAACGGGAATCGTGGCCTGGCAATTGATGCAGGAATTGTTTATGACATTGATGAAGTTACACAGCTTTCTGCAAGTTTCACAGATTTAGGTTTTATCAGATGGAAAAAGAATGTAAATAATTTCAATGCAGACGGCAAGTATTCCTTTACTGGTATTGATCTCGATCAGTATCAGGCAAATCCCGGACAAACAGATCTTCTCGAAGTATTACAGGACACATTATTAAAGGCCTTCACTGCAGCAGGTACAGTCAAAAGTTATTTTACAGCTACTTCAGTTAAGCTTTTTGGAGGAGTAACCCGTGTGCTGACACCGAAACTGAAAGCCGGGGCAATGACGAGGATAGAAATATACGATCTGCATCTCAGACCTTCATTGACATTTTCTTTGAATTACGTCCCAATAGCTTCATTATCAACCACATTAAGTTACACATTGATGAATAATAAACTTAACCAGATAGGTGCAGCATTAGCAATTGGCAACAGAGGAGCACAGTTCTACCTGATAACAGATAATATTCCGGTAAGATTTACCAGGGATGCAGGCTCCTCGCTTATATGGCCATACAATGCCAGAATGTTAAGTCTGCGTCTTGGATTTAATCTTCTCTTCGGGTGTAACAAGAACGAAGATAAAAAGAAAACACCAAAAGCCGGCAGGGATGAATATTGTCCGGCCTACTGGTAAGTTTAAAGTTCCAATCTTTCACCGGAAATCAAACCCCTGTAAAATTTCCCTTCCTTATAAACAAGAACTTCACCTGTTTCATTATTCGATATGCCCGCGTCGATCCCGAATATTTTGTTTTTAAATATAGGATTTATCCCTTCACAATGAGTATGTCCGACAACAATATGCTTTTTATTATAGAAGTTGAGAATTGAATCCGTTTTGTTTTCACTGAAATCAAGTTCGGTAAAATAGCCTCTGTACCATACCGGTCCATAGTCGTCATTCAGGAAGATGAGTTGTTCATATTCGCTATCCGACCGGATTTCTTTTCCGGCCAGCATATCGGAAAAACCCCTGTTTATCTGGTCTATCTTAAGTCTTCTTTCAACCATATCAATTGAAATCCCGGCATGAACAAATAGAATATCATTAATAGTTATGACTATAGGTTTTCCACGCAGCCATTTGCCCAGAACAGAATTAGCTGAATAAAGATCGGCGTATTTTGTCGCTGATATTACTTCAACTTTCCGATACTTCTCATTGATATAAGTAAGATCTTTCCCAAGTACGAGCAATTCATGGTTTCCCAGTATAACATGAACCATCCCTCCGGCTTTTTCAGCCTGAATCTCAAGTCCGAAAAGATGCCACAATATCTCTGTAACCTTGCTACCCCTGTCGAATGTGTCGCCAAGTATCACCAGGTGCCCCTTTCCATATTTCCAGTTAAGTTTTTCATCAATTACGCCCACAGCCTTTAAAAGCCTGATATATGAATCATATTCCCCATGAATGTCTGATATAACACTTATACTATCAATCTCAGAATAGATCTGGGAATAGTTAGGTTTTACAATATAAGCATCGCCCAGATCCTTGTATTCAAAAGAGAAATTGAAGTCATTTTTGATTTCCTGAAAATTTCCCGGTGTAATAACATCAAGCCTTAAGTTGCCATTTTCTATCCATCTGGCTCTGAGCTTGTTATTGTCTCTGAAAATATAAGGTCCGTCGCTGGTAGTATCAGGATTACTCAGATCCTGGAAACAAAAAGCAGAGGTCTCAAGGCTGAAAAGAAATGTTATGAATATGTATAGGATATATTGCTTCATTTGGTACTTAAATTTAAGATGCCTGATATACCTGAACAACTGACCTGCCAATATAAATATTTTAGAGCTTGGGAAACAGTAAAAGTGCTATAATCTATAATAACATTCCCCCGATTTCTGTTTTTCATTCTCTGAACAAACTACTTTGAAAATTTGTTTCTTTGTTAAAAAACAATCAAAAAACTGTTTTGCTTCTACATGCCTCATTCAAATTAAATGCCGAAATTATGAATTGTATCTGTAAGCCTACTGTTAATTCGATGAAGAGCCATTTCCTTTTTCTCTTACTACTTCCTTTAACAGCTTCATTATCTGCAGTTGATGTTGACACACTGTTCCAATCTGACAAGATAATAAGAATGGAATTACGATCGGATTTCACTGCGATTCAAAATGACAGAGGAGAAAACCCTGCATACCATGATGGGGAGCTGGTTTACAGAATCAAACGGAAGAGTACCAGGCTGCCGGTAAAGCTCATGGTAAGAGGCAATTTCCGTCGGAATCCGGATAACTGCGATTTTCCTCCCTTGTTTGTGGATTTCAAAAAAAGTGATGTGAACAACACATTATTTGAAAACCAGAATAAACTAAAACTGGTAACGCCTTGCCAATCTGATGAATATGTAATTGAGGAGTATGTAATATATAAGTTGTACAATAAGGTTACTGATCTGAGTTTAAAAGTAAGATTAGTAAAAATTGTCTACTTCGATACCGGTCTGAAGAAAGTGTTATTCGAAAAATTCAGCTTTTTTATTGAGGATAAAGACAATGCTGCACTCAGGAATGATGCTTTTGTAAAAGACAGGTTCCTGACACCATTTGATGTGGAGAAGGAAAATTTTAAGAAAATGGCAATTTTTCAGTACATAATAGGGAATAAAGACTGGTTCGTCACTTCAAGGAAAAACATAATAATAATGCAGCCAATTGACACCTTGCGCCCACCCTATGCAGTTCCTTATGATTTTGATTTCTCCGCATTTGTGAATGCAGACTACACAAAGCCAAGAGACAGGGTCGATCTTTTTCCTGAAAGCAGAAGAGCATATAAAGGACTATGTTACAGCAGAGCTGAACTTGAGGAAGTATTTAATTTTTACCGCAAACTTAAGCCACAATTTATGTCAGTAATAAGAGGCCAGGGAAATATATCCGTGGAAATTAATAATCAGATTGTTGCTTATATAAATCAGTTTTATGCCATTATTAAACTGGACGACCTGGTAAAAAGTGAGTTTACTGATGTTTGTGAAACAAAGAAAGATTATAATATATCTGAAAATTAAAACTGAAATATTATGAAAACACAGGTGAGAACCAACATAATGGTTACCGCAACTGTAAATGCTCCGGTAGCTGAAGTATGGAATTTCTGGAGCGATCCAATACACATAATTCACTGGAATAATGCTTCCTCAGACTGGCATACAACGTTTTCCGAAAACGATTTAAGGGTTAATGGCAAGTTTTTGTCAAGAATGGAAGCCAGAGATGGTTCAATGGGTTTTGATCTCGACGGAGTTTATCAGAAGGTAGAATATTTGAAACTTATTGAATACACCATGAGTGATGGCAGGAATGTAGAGGTTTCATTTTTGCCTGTAGGAGATAAAACCATGGTTACAGAAAACTTTGAGGCTGAACAAACCAACCCTGTGGAAATGCAGAAGGCCGGATGGCAGGCTATTCTCGATAACTTTAAAGATTATGTTGAAGCTTACGGAAAACTTAAAACACTGCATTTTGAGATTACAATTAACAAAAGCGCTGAAGTAGTATTCAAAACAATGCTCAACGAAAAAACGTATGCAGACTGGACCTCAGAGTTTAATCCCACATCACATTTTCAGGGATCATGGAAGAAGGGTTCAAAAATCCTATTCCTGGGAATGGATAGTGAGGGGAAAACTGGAGGAATGGTAAGCAGGATCAAAGAAAATATACCCAACCGGTTTTTGTGTATCGAACATCTGGGAGTAATAAACAATGGAAAAGAAATTACTACCGGGAAGGAAGTTGAGGATTGGGCCGGTATACTTGAGATCTACACATTTTCTGCTAAAAACGGCAGAACACTTCTGAAAATCGACGTCGATTCGAATGAGGAATTCGGTTCCTACTTTACTGAGACATGGCCAAAAGCCCTTAAAAAGCTTAAGCTGATTTGTGAAAAGTAATAATAATTAAAATTTTAAAATTATGGCAAGAGTAAACACTTATCTTAATTTCACCAGGAATACTGAAGAAGCTTTTAACTTTTACAAGAAGGTTTTCGGTGGTGAATTTGCAGGAGAAATAGCAAGGTTCAAAGATATTCCTCCTTCTGAAGGGGTTCCTCCAATGGCTGAAGCCGACGGGAATCTTGTGATGCATGTGGCATTACCTATTCTGGGAGGCCACAATTTAATGGGAACCGATGCTCCTGAGTCGCTTGGGTTCAAAGTAAATTTTGGCAATAATGTATATATCAGTCTCGAACCGGATACAAGGGCAGATACAAAACGATTGTTTGATGCACTGTCATCTGGTGGCAAAGTAGAGCAGGAATTGCAGGATATGTTCTGGGGTGATTTTTACGGAAGCTGTAAGGATAAATTCGGAGTGCAGTGGATGTTTAATTGTACTGAAAAAAAATGAACTTTAATCATATTATCATGAGCAACAATATTTATCCCTGCCTGTGGTTTGATGGTAAGGCAAGAGAAGCAGCAGATTTTTACTGCTCAGTATTCAAGGACGCGGTTATTACGGCCGACAACCAGATGGTGGTGATATTTAAATCGTCGGGACAAAAATTCATGTGCCTCAACGGTGGACCTGAGTTTAAATTTAATCCATCCATTTCATTTTATGTAGTTTGTATTACAGAAAATGAAATAGATATGGCCTGGAAATTGCTTTCAGACGGAGGGTTGGCCCTTATGGCTCTTGACAAGTATCCCTGGAGCCAGAAGTATGGATGGGTACAGGACAAATACGGGACGAGCTGGCAATTATCGCTGGGTAAACTCGAGGAAGTCGGGCAGAAATTCTCGCCACTGCTGATGTTCACAGGAACTAATAGTGGCAGAGCTGGAGAGGCAATCAGTTTTTACACCTCTGTTTTTGAAGATTCTGATATTGCCGGCATTTTAAAATATGAAAAGGGAGAAAATGATAATGAAGATTATATCAAACACTCTCAGTTCAGACTAAGAAAGGGTGTCTTTATGGCGATGGACAGTTCATTTCCGCATGGGTTTACTTTCAATGAGGCCATTTCTTTCGTAGTCGAATGTGAAACTCAGGACAGGATCGATTACTTCTGGGATAAACTCTCCGATGGAGGAGAAGAGGGCCAGTGTGGCTGGCTTAAGGATAAGTTTGGAGTGTCATGGCAGGTAATTCCAACTATCCTGGATAAACTCATGAGTGATCCTTCCAGATCCGACAGGGTTATAAAAGCCTTTCTGCAAATGAAGAAATTCGAAATCGATAAACTGGTTAATGCCTGAGATTACGGGACTACTAAAAAATTTAAGGTAAGTAAGTGATCAATATCACGAACTTACCTTATTACAATAGAATGGGGAACTCTATTATTTACTTTACAATCTCGACTACAGCGTATTTTGAAATTTTCCAGAACTGGTCGGGATCTTTAATTTCTATGTAAGCTATTTTATTATTGCCTTCATGAATCATCTCATATGAACTCTGAGGATGTTCAGTAATCAGCTTGGCATCTTTTGAGTTAATCTGAATGGTCTTGATCTCTGTTACATCGACCTTCTCAAACAGACTGTCAGAACAGTTTTCCAATAGTGATTCTTTTCTTCCAAGTCCTAGAAATCCACCTTCCTTAGTTACAATACCTTTTGCTTTAAGGTCCTTATAAGTTCCCGAAGCCAGATATGCCTCGTGCATTGTATTTGTCTGATTATTAATTTTATCATTCTGCTCAACAATAGTAAGATCAAGTGCAGTCATCTTGGTATTGAGCTGTCCGATCTCAAAATCCTTTTCAACAAGAGCTGTTTTCATCTGAGTAATATCGGCTTCATATCTGGTAATAGATGTCTCAAGCATTGCAATCCTGTCCTGAAAACCTTTCATTGTATTACCTGATTTCTTAAGCTGTGCATTCAGAGATGCAATCTTTTCTTTATTGCTCTGAAGTAAAGTATTGATGTACTTAATATCCTCAAGTACCTGTGCTTTTCTGTTTTCAGGAACTTCCGAATTAGATGTATTCATTGAAACCAGATTTTCTTTTTCCTTGATCGACATCAGATCTTTTTCAATCTGGTCAAAGGTTATGAGCCAATCATTAATAAGTGAATCACGTTCTGTCAAAACCTGTGTGAATGAACTCTGCTGGCTTTCCATTTTGGCCATATGTTCATCCTGTTTGTTATTATACAGTGAAAAACCAATAACACCTGAGGTAACAATTACTAAAAAGCTTATTATTGCAGTTGTCAGTATGCCTTTTCTCAATCCATCTTTTTTGGCACTTTTTAATTTGGTTCTGATTACTGCATAATCGCTACTCAGATTATTACCATTTTTCTCTTTGCTTTCCATTTTATATTCCTCCTGATTTTAATTTGTTTTTCTAAAAACTCCTTAACTACTCATTTAAATAATAAATAAAACCCGCTTTCAGTATTGTATGCATTGTATAACTCACATC
>JANNKF010000332.1:0-24017 GCA_031396165.1 Bacteroidales bacterium
GGAAAACAAGTGTCCCCGGAAAGGGATACTCGTCGCCTGTAATCTGGAAGGATAAACTTTTCATTACTACGGCTTTACAGGAAACCAGCGAAAAAGTTCTGCTTTGTTACGATAATAATAACGGTAAACTGCTTTGGCAAAAAACTGTGTTAAAATCTCCATTCGAAAAGAAGCATGATAATAACAGCCATGCCTCCGGAACACCGGCAACCGATGGTACAAATGTTTATATATCCTTTTTAGACGGAACAGATGTATTGGTTGCAGCCTATGACTTTTCAGGTAAACAGATCTGGCAGATTAAGCCCGGAACTTTCTCGAGTCCTCATGGCTACAGTTGTTCCCCGGTACTTTTTGAAGACAAAGTGATCATTAACGGTGATAGTCAGGGAGATTCATTTGTTGCTGCATTAAGTAAGACCGATGGTCATATAATCTGGAAAGTTGCCCATGAACGACCGTCTCATAGTTTCAGCACACCAATAATCCGGAAAATAGCAGGTAAAACACAAATGATTTTTTTAGGAAACAAGGAAATTGCCTCATATAATCCAACCGACGGATCAAAATACTGGTTTGTATCAGGTCCTTCCGAGGACTTTTGTTCCAGTCCTGTTTACAACGAAACAACAGGATTGATCCTGATCAGCAGCTCATGGCCGCAACGTATTATATATGCAATCAAACCCGATGGCCAGGGTGATGTCACAAATACTCATGTCGTATGGCAATCGAGGGAGGGAGGTCATTATGTACCATCAGCAATCTGCAAGGATAATTATCTGTTTACAACAATGACTAACGGAAGGGTTCATTGCATTGATGCTGCCACCGGTAAGATTGTGTGGATAGAAAATCTGGGTATTCAGTATTCTTCCCCTGTTCTTATAAACGGATTGGTATATATGCCAAATGATGAAGGAGTTATTACTGTTATAAAACCAGGTACTGTTTTCGAAACTGTTGCAAAAAATCCTATTGGTGAAAAAATGTTTGCTTCACCTGCTATCAGTAACGGTAAGATCTATCTGCGTGGATTTAAGAATCTGTTTTGCATTAGTATTAACGGGAAGCTTTAATCAGGAATATACTCGTTTGGCACAGGCACTGACATAATCTTTTATTTGTTTTTCTGTTTCCTTATGAGATATTGGATTGGCTTTTCCGGCAATTTTACCCAGAACATCAATCAAGGTATCAACGTCCTCAATTGTAGTCTCTAAACCAAAGCTTACACGGGCAACTCCCGGGAACTTTATCCGGGGGAACAGTCTTGCAATGATTTTCTGGAATCGCTCGAGGGAAGGCTTTACTCCTAGAATATGTTTTACCAGTATATGAGCACAATGACAACCGTTCCGGATACCAATTCCTCTGCGAATTGATAATTCTTTTGCAACTTTATCGGACATGAATCCCTTAAGTGTAAATGCAATTACTCCTGCTTTACGGTTAAATCCGGCTGATGCCGAATCAGATACCCCATATACAGTTAGTCCGTTTATTTGTGACATTCCAAGCAATGTCCTGCTTATCAGGGCTTTTTCCTTTTCGACTATAAGGTCAAAACCAATTCGCTGCAAAATAACGAGAGCCTTTCCCAAAGCAGCTATTCCTGCTGTGTTCTCCTCGCCTGATGATTTTATTTGCTTAAGGTCTTCAGTTTTAAAATTGAGTAGTCCCTTTCTGACGATCAAAACACCTGTCCCGAATGGTGCGTATACCTTGTGTGCTGAGAAGGCAAGATAATCAATCCCCCATTTCAACATCTCTGTTTTCCGGTGACCCGCCAGCTGTGCCGCATCCACTAACAGGTGGGCTCCATACGAATGAACGATGTTGCTTATCTCCTCCAGGTTGTTAATCGAACCAAGGACGTTCGATGCACCACTGATGGCAACTATTTTGATTCGTTTTTTTCCAAACAGGTTTTTCTGATTGTAGGATGACAATAACCCCTCAAGTTCATCCTTTTTCACAAAGCCTTCATTGTCAATTGATAACCTTTTTAACTCAGAGGTTTTAAAACGCCAAGGCAGATCATTTGAGGAGTGTTCGAGAAGTGTAGTCACTACAACTGGCTCCTGTTCCGGATTGGATTCGAGACCCAGGTTTTCTGCAACCAGGTTTATAGCTTCAGTTGTATTGGAAGTAAAGATAATATCATAGTCATTAATTGGTGCACCAAATGCTCCGGCACAAATTGACCTGACCTCTTCAATAATTTCCTTCTGTACATTTAAAGGTTGGCGCAGAGTCTGGCTTACTGATTTCCAGACAGGTTCGAAAGTTGGAGTGCTTGCACTATTGTCGAGGTTGATATAAGGCCTGATTCCTTCAGCAGTCGGAACAGAAACGCCGCGACCTGTAAATGTCAATTTAAGTTCTTCAAACAGTTCAGGTCCGGTAAATTTTTCAAGTTTATCACGATACAGTATTTCAGTGACAGAGAGCTGTTCTTCAGGCTGAATAAGGAATATTTCATTTCCATTTTGTTTTATAAGTTGAAGAGCTATGGCAAACGCAATTACATTAATAATTGCAGGTGTTCCGGCTTCAAACCTGTCGGGAGAATTGGCCCATATTATCCAGTCTGGTGAAAAAATAGTGGTTGTTCCTCCACCGGTATAAAAAGGGACTCCTTTCGGCAATTTCCTTTTATATACAGCTATTGAGCTTACCCCCAAAGGCAGGCTAAAATCCTTGCTTGAAACAATTATAAAACTACCAGGTTCCAGCTCTGCACTGAGTGACTTTGTATACAGCGGAGAACCAAAGATTACCACATATTTGCCCCTGTCAAGTCCCAGGTATTCCAAAATAATATCTCTTGCTTTCTCATAGAGATGTGTTGTCACTATTGAAAATTGCCCACTGCCCCTATGGACATTGCAATAAGTCTCAAGAGCCGCATGGACTCTTCCCTCGAGCTCATCGATTAACCCGGTATTATTCATCAGGCTTGTGTTAATTTATTAACGAAAGGTAAATAAATTTGGTTGAATCGCATATTTTAAACAATTAAATAATTGTTACGTGTTGCAAGCCAAAGTATTGTTGATGCTCAATCAGTTGTTAGAATTCAACGTAAGAAATGAAATGATACAAGGGATTTGCATTAGCGGCAGGCGGGGAACAGATGTACGCGTTTCAACCGGGTGATTTTGGACATCAGCGGTAAATGAAATAAAACAACATTGAAATTAAGGTAATGGCAGTAGCAGAACCATAATAAAATCCTGCATATCCAAAACGGCTTTTATCAGTTTTGCTCTTACGTATAAAGATTCCGCCTATTTGAGCAAGAATCAATGCAAAAGTCATAAAATAGAAGTGTTCGACCACCCAGAATCTTAGCGAGGCCCGTTTTATTGCGTTCTGAATATCTATATCAGATTTTGATACCGGATCGATAATGAAATACATTATAATCCCGTTTACGAGCGTAAAGTATAAAAGACCTATAAAAAGTTTTCTAAGGTATGTATCAGTTTTTGAATAGATCATACCTTTTAACCATCCTGCAACAGATCTTACGGTGATAGCAATAGCTACTCCGATAAAAACAGAACTTGCAATAATATGTAACAGAAAAAGAACCTTGTACATAAGTAATTAAATTACATATAAACTATAATTGCCACTTGATTGTATATAATCATTCTCTTTTCCAGTTTGTTGATTTAACCCAGTCTACAATATACTTTGCATTTTCGAACGAGCTTCCGGGCATAAAACCGTGTCCCAGATTGAAGATCCACTTTAATTCATTTTTTCCGAATTCAAGGTATTTTAAAAGTTCTTCACCGATAATTTCTTTATCTGTAAATAGCAGACGCGGGTCAAGATTTCCTTGAAGTCCAACATCCTGGTGCACAAGTTTTCTGGCTTCAGTAATTGGTGTCTGCCAGTCAATACTGACAAAGTCGCAAAGATCCGGAGTAATATAGCTGAGGCCGGTACCAATATCTTTTGGGAAATAAATAAAGGGAATTCCTCGGCCGCGAACAGCTTTCGAGATTTTTTTGATGGCAGGGAAAAACATCGATTTGTAGAAATCGAATGGTATAATTCCTCCATGTGTCTCGAAGAGTTGAAATGTACTGATTCCATGGTTGATCTGCTGTGTTGCATATTCGATTGTGAGGTCAGTTATAGTCTCTATAAGATTCTCTGTTTCAGTTTTATTGCTGTAAATAAATGAAATGGCATCCGGGAAACCCGATTTGCTGCTCAATCCTTCAAGCATAAAACAAAGTACTGTAAGAGGGGCTCCTGCAAAACCAATCAGGGGAGTGTTTTCCGGACGGGTTATAACAATCTCATCAATAGCCTTATAGATAAATTGAAGCCTTTCCGGATCCGGATGCAGTTTTGCCGAGGGGTTCTTGTAATTCTTTAAGGGATTGTCAAATTTTGGACCACTATCAGTAAAATCAAGACCCATTCCCATTGCATAGGGAACTACAAGAATATCAGAAAAAAGTATTGCAGCATCAACCCCCAGATCGTGAACTGGCAATAGGGTTACCTTTGCTGCAAGCACCGGGTCGCTCATCAATTGCCAGAATGAATGCTTTGAACGCATTTCGAGATAGGAGGGTAGGACTCTTCCGGCCTGCCGCATAAACCAAACAGGGGGACGGGAAGTTTTTTTGCCTTTCAGAGTATCGGAAAATATTGAATTTTGCATTAAAAAAGTATTTCTGATTTTTCTAAGATTATTTCTGCACTTATATTATTTTTTTTGAGTATCAGGAATCAAGCATAAAGATCATTTGATTTTGACTTCGTCGAACTCATCACTCAGCGTCGTCGGTTCTTCGTTTACCCCGACCCCATGGGGAGCGAAGAACCGTGTGCAGCTCTGATGGCGAGCTCGGCGCAGCCAAAATCAATTTACTCCCCTTGGGGCTGGGGTAAATAAATTGATTTTCAATTGAATTTGGTATTTTATTTAGTATCATTTTATAACAATTTCATAGCTGTAAGACTTGCATTCACAGTCTTTTTAATATCACCATCTGTATGAGCATAAGATATAAATGATGCTTCGAATTGTGAGGGTGCAAGATATATGCCGTTTTCGAGCGATATCTTAAAATACTGCGCATACCTTTTTGTATCAGATTTAATAGCAGTACTATATGAATTAACTTTATTTTCATCCGTAAAAAAGAGGGTCATTAAAGAACCGATACGGTTTACTATACCAGGGATTCCGGCCTGCTTAAGATTTATCAAAAGTCCTTCTTCCAATAGTGCACCTTTCCTGTCAAGCTCTTTGTAAAATCCTGGAGTATCGTTAATGATACTGAGAGTTGCAAATCCGGCATTCATCGCAAGAGGATTACCCGCCAGCGTTCCAGCCTGATAAACCGGGCCGAGCGGGGCCAGTTTGCTCATAATTTTTTTACTGCCACCGTAAGCTCCTACAGGCAGACCTCCCCCGATAATTTTCCCGAGAGCTGTTATGTCAGGTGTAATGCCGTAATACTCCTGGGCTCCACCTTTAGCCAGCCGGAATCCTGAGATTACTTCGTCAAAAATTAATAAAGCCCCATATCTTGTTGTAATCTCACGCAATCCTTCCAGAAAGCCAGGTTCAGGAAGAAATACCCCCATGTTGGCCGGCACAGGTTCAACAATAACCGCTGCAACCTGATCGCCCTTCTGCCTGAATATTTCTTCAACTGATGATAAATCGTTGTATTGGGCAATCAAAGTATCTTTTGCCGTTCCCTGAGTAACTCCGGGACTATCAGGATAACCAAGAGTAAGTGCACCTGAACCCGCCTTAATCAGGAAACTGTCGGCATGACCATGATAACATCCCTGGAACTTAACAAGTAAATCCCTTCCGGTAAAACCACGGGCCAGCCTTAATGCACTCATGGTTGCCTCGGTACCGGAATTTACCATTCTGAGAAGTTCCATAGAGGGTACCATCTCTTTTATAAGTTCCGCAAGCTCTGTTTCTGCAATGGTTGGCGCCCCATAACTGGTTCCAAGCAGTGCCGCAGTCTGAATGGCGGAAATCACCCTGTCATCAGCATGTCCTAAGATCATAGGTCCCCATGAACCAACAAAGTCTATGTATTCATTGTTGTCAATATCTGTTAACCTGGCGCCTTTTGCTTTTTTTATAAAAACCGGGTCGCCCTCTACACTTTTAAATGCTCTTACCGGTGAGTTCACACCTCCGGGAATACTTTCCTGTGCACGTTTGAATTCGTTTATGCTGTTCTTTATGTTCATTTTGTTCAATTAATACATTTTCCCACTTTTATTTTAACCAATCTGCCATGTCGTTTGCATGATAAGTTATTATTATGTCTGCTCCTGCTCTTTTTATTGATGTAAGTATTTCACGGACAATACGTTTCTCATCAATCCAGCCTTTTTCTGCAGCAGCCTTTACCATTGAAAATTCACCGCTTACATTATATGCAGCTACCGGTATATTAAATTCATCTTTAGCCCTGCGGATTATATCAAGGTAACTCAATGCAGGTTTAACCATAACTATATCTGCCCCCTCTTCGATATCAAGAGCAATTTCCCGCATAGCTTCGTCTCCGTTCGAAGGATTCATCTGATATGAGGCACGGTTCCCGAATTGCGGAGCGCTTTCTGCCGCCTCACGGAAAGGGCCATAAAATGCTGACGCATATTTTGCAGAATATGCCATTATGGGAAGGTCTGAAAATCCCTTTTCGTCAAGGGCATGACGAATCCGACCTATACGACCGTCCATCATATCGCTCGGCGCAACCATATCGACTCCGACACGGGCAAAAGATAATGCCTGTTGTGCAAGAGTTTCCAATGTAAGGTCATTATCTACATCACCATTCACAATTGTGCCGCAATGCCCATGTGTGGTATATTCACAATTGCAGATATCAGCTATAAGGAAAATATCACTTATCTCTTTCTTAACAGCTTTTATTGCCTGTTGAACTATGGAATCATCCTTTGCAGCTATCATGCCTGTCTCATCTTTCTTGTCAGGAATTCCGAAAAAGAGAATAGACTTAATCCCTTTGTCCGTGAGTTTTTTGCATTCCTCAACAATATTCTCAACCGACATCTGATAATTTCCGGGCATTGAGTTTATAGGTTTTTTTACTCCGGTACCTGAACAAACAAACAGAGGCATAATGAAATCATCAAGTGAAATAGCGGTTTCAGTGACCATATTCCTCAATATCGGATTCTTTCTGAGTCTTCTTAAACGTGTTACGGGGAATGACATAACTTTAATTTTTAGATTTATAATAATAATTCTGTATTTCATCAGCCATCCCTTCATAGGTTGAAGTTTCAGCTGTTATTAAGCAGTTTAATCCATGTTGCTCTGCCGCCTTAGTGGTTACCTTGCCAATACTGGCAGATTTAATTTCCCGATTTATATATGCAGGTCCGATGGTTTCAACGAAATTCACTACCTCCGACGGGCTGGTGAACAAAACCAGATCGTAATATTTATTTTTGATCAGTTCAATCGGATTATTATCAGTAGCCCCTGATTTTACAGTCTCATAAACATTGATCCTTGTTACCTCGGCAACTTCAGAAATTGTTGTCTGAGTGTTTTCTGGGGCAAGATTACCAAGGGGGAAAAGTAACCTGCAATTTTGGACCAGTTTTTTTTCAATCAGCTCATTAACCATATTTTCAGCTGTCGTCCCTGATCCGGTATAGGTCGCTGTTCTTCCGTACTTTTTCAGTTCCAATTCAGTTTTAGGACCTACAACAGCTATTTTTACCTCCGGTGGTATGGAAGGTAAACCGGTTATTTCATATAACAGATTGTGGAAATACTTTACTCCGTTTGCGCTTGTAAAGACTATCCATCCATAGTTTTCAATCTGATTAACAGAGGATTGAATTTCTTTTGACTTGTTTGCTTCAATAAAAGAGGTCATGGGGAAATCAACCAGCTTTGCACCTAACGGTTCAAAAATATTCCTTATTTCGAAAGATTTATTGATACTCACAGTTGATATAAAAACTTTTCCCTTTAGTATCATATATTATTTAAGCTTCTTATTTTCCGTATCATTTCCTTAGCTCCTCTCCTGAGAAACCTGTTTGCCAGGGTTAATGCTATTTCTTCTGCATTACTGATTTCACCCTCAGCAGAATCTTTCATTGCTTCTGAACCGTCGGTATTGGAAATTACACCCGATATTTTAAACTTTGTTTCGTTGGATTCTGAAAAGCATCCAATCGGAACCTGACAACCTCCATCAAGCGCACTGAGAAAGACTCTTTCAGCCATAACAGTAAGATAGGTAGGTAAATGATTAATTATTTTTACAAGTGATTCAATTTCAGGATCATTCTCCCTTATCTCTAATGCAATTGCTCCCTGACTGACTGCAGGAGCCATGATTTCAGGGTCGAGAATTTCAGAAATTTTATTTTGTAAACCTAACCGCTGTAATCCGGCAGCAGCCATTATCATAGCAGTACAATAACCTTCCTCCATCTTTTGTATCCGGGTATCAACATTTCCTCGTATATCAATTATCCGGAGCTTATTATTGTAATGAAGAAGCTGTCCTTTTCTGCGCAAACTTGAAGTGGCAACAACATCATTTTCATCAAGATCGGACAGCTTTTTCCCGTTTCGGCTTACCAGTGCATCCCGAACTTCGCCACGTTCAAGTACCCCTGCAATAATTACTCCTGCAGGCAATTCTGTGGGCATATCTTTTAAACTGTGTACTGCAATATCTGCCTTGTTTCGAAGCAATGAATTCTCAAGCTCCTTCGTGAATAGTCCTCTGTCACCGATTTTTGAGAGTGCAACATCAAGTATTATATCTCCTGTGGTTTTTATAATCTGCACTCTGAAAACTTTCTCAGGAAAGTAACATTCCAGTTCCTCTTTTACTTTATTTGACTGGTACAGGGCTAATTTGCTTCCACGGGTAGCTATAATAACAGGACGATTAGTCATTTTAAATTGTCTCAAATAAATTGTTAATTACCTTTATATATTCCGGGTTTTTACCGTTATCGGTAACTTTTTTAAGTTTTTTGATAAATAGTTGTGCGTATTTTTCAGAGATATGTTCGGAATATTGTTCAATCAACTCATATTCCTTAATCTGCCGTACTTTAATAAATCCTTCAAGCTCAGCCAGTTGAATAGATTTCATATTTTGTTTAATTGAAATAATGGTTGGTGTAAGATTCTGAATATCGAACCATTCCATAAATTCGGTATAAACCTCATCTATTATAGACATGCTATGATCAATCGCTGATTTCCGGTGTTCAACATTTTTTACTACAACTTCTTTCAGATCATCAACACCGTAATGGTGTACATTCTCAATTTCTTTTACACTTTCTGCAATGTTCGATGGTACAGAAAGGTCGATGTATACCTGGATTTTATTTTCTCTGCAAGCCATAGCTTTTTCAACCATTTCCCTGGTAATCAGATGTTCCTTCGACGACGTGGCGGTAATTATAAGATCGCACCGGGAAATTTCAGATTCTATTGCTGATAGTTCAATCGCAGTTCCTTTATATTTTTCAGCCAGCTCTGTTGCTTTGGAGAAAGTTCTGTTTGCAATGAAAAAAGAAGTCTGTGTTTTTCTCAGCATGCACTGAAGAATCAGATCTCCGGTCTGACCGGCCCCGACTACCATTATGGTACGATTCTGCAGATCTGGAAAAATACCACTACTAAGTTCCACTGCCGCATAACTCACCGAAGCGGCACCTTTGTTAATATGAGTTTCGGTGCGTACTCTTTTGCCGGCCTCAATCGCTTTTATAAATAGCCTTGAAAGAATACAATCGGTAAGTTTGAGGGTCTGTGAACAGCGAAAAGCTTCTTTTATCTGACCCAGAATCTGTTCTTCACCGAGCACAAGCGATTCCAGCCCGGATGCTACCTTAAAAAGCTGTTTCGCAGCCTTGCCTTTGCAGTAGAAATAAAAATCCTGAAGTTTATAGCTCGTAACTTTTTTGAATTTCATTAACTCATCAGTTATCAGCTTATAAATCTCATTTTCATTTTCAATCCTTGTATTAAAATAAATCTCAGTCCTGTTGCAAGTCGATAAAATTACCAGCCCTTCAAGTTGAAGAATTAATTTAGTACTATCTGCAAAGTTTTTTTTATCCTGCTCATCAAATGCGTATAACTCTCTCACACTCACCGGAGCAG
The DNA here is from genome assembly GCA_031396165.1 of Bacteroidales bacterium. Taxonomy (GTDB): domain Bacteria; phylum Bacteroidota; class Bacteroidia; order Bacteroidales; family VadinHA17; genus LD21. Next base: position 10,196 of record JANNKF010000332.1, read on the forward strand.
ATTTTTGACTAATTCCCAGAATACCTATCATAGAAAGAATGGTTTCGCAGTAAAATAGTATTCCAATACTGAATTAATTTAGAATATGTGTTTCGGAAATGAATAATATATTATGAAATGATTGAATTTGAATTCAATTAAAATTTCAGAATAACTTCAGGGGATCCTTCGCCCGCCAGCCGGCGGACTCAGGATGACAGGGCTTTGTGGGGTCGCTAAGGGGAAAGAAGTGGCGATTCGATGAAAATTCTTCAATAAAATACATAAATGTATACGAATCGCCACTTCTTTCCCCCTTTTAACCACCAAGACAGGGTGTCATCCCGACCGTTAGGGAGGGATCCCCTTCACCCAATACCATCTAACATCAGTTTCTGACAGTAAATCACAAATAGAATTGTCAATGCAGAACTATATTTAGTTCGCAAATATCACATATTGTTTTACATACGAAATGTTGTCATTAGTCCGCCGGCTTGCAAACGAGGGATCTTCCCACTAGGGTTTAAATTTTATTCTTGATTACCTATACCCATAAATTAGAATATTCACCACAGGTCTGGAAAAAAGGAATTTTTCTCAGTCTATCTGAAGGTAATTGAGACAGTGTGATAATTTTCCTGAGCAGAATATTGAACAGTGAAATTGTAATAATCACAGATCTTTTTTACTATGGATAGGCCCAGCCCCAGGGAATCGGGTTTATTTGACGATTTGGTGAACCGGTTAAAAAGATCTTCGGGATTGAGATCCAGTTTTTTACCGGTATTTCTGATTACAAGTGTTTTTGAATTGCATATTATTTCAATCGTTCCTGATGGGACATTATGAAAAATGGAATTCTTTAACAGATTCAGAAGTAAGATACTTATCAGACTTGGATCTGCTTTGATCAAAATCTGATTCCTGAAATCCGTTTGAAGTGAAATGTTTTTAGATTGGATAATATCTTCGAAATTAGAGAGATGGAGACTAATAATTTCAAGAATACCTACCTCTTCTCTGATCTGGAACTGGTTATTATCGATTTTAGAAAGTAAAATAAGTGATCTGTTCAGATTCGACATCCTGCTTGTGCTGTTTTGAATAGACTGGATCAGTTCTGTCTGCGTTTTATCCAGATTCTCACTTTGCTGCAGCAGATCAACTCTCGATTTTATAATGGCGAGGGGGTTTTGAATTTCATGTGAAACATTCTCTATAAACTCTTTAAGATTCTGGTAGTCTTTTTTAATTCGTTCATTCATCTTTTCAAAAACACGGTTTAACTGGTTAAACTCGGTTATTTCAGATTCTTTAAATTTAATGCTACTGGTTTCAGTAATATCATAATCTTTAATAACATCGATGGTACTAAAGAAACTTCCCCAGATACGTGTGAAAAAGAAATTGTTTGTGACAATTATAATTAAGAGCAGTATAAGAGAAAGCGCCAGAGTGACAAAAGCCACATATTCAACAAGTTTTTCCGCAGGTAATAGCGATTTTGAAATGGAAATGCTAACTGGTTTTCCACCAATAAGAGTTTCATAGCTGATCATACGAAAGAGCTGGTAACTACTTTGTGTATTATCGTAGAGAAGTGTGTCGGTGAAAATATAGACTGGTTTCTGGATTTTATTGATCGGGACAATCCGGTACCGTACCGGTAAATCGTAAGTTACTGTATCAGACCTTTTGATTGTGCTCTGGGGTGGATGAATAATCAGTTCATTCATTTCTGCAAACAACTCGTTTCTCACTTCACGATGCATCATGTACCTGAAAGAGAAATAAAAGATTATTCCACCCGCAAAGAGTACAAACAAAGCGATGGTCAGAAAGAATAAGGTGGTTTTTGTAAGTAGTTTCAAGTTTCTCTGAATTTATAACCAACTCCATAAACAGTCTGAAGATATTTACCGACTCCTTTATTTAAAAGCTTTTTTCTCAGATTTTTAACATGAGCATAAACAAAATCAAATGAATCTGCAGAATCCATATAGTCTCCCCAAAGGTGTTCCGCTATTGATTCCTTCGATAATACTTTATCTTTATTGGTTACCAGGAAGAGCAGCAACTCAAATTCTTTTCTGGTAAACTCTGTTAGCTTGCCCTTTATATAAACTTCGTGTGCTTCTGTATTAATTTCCAGTTCATTAATGATAATAGAATTGCTTCCCTTAAATATGACACGACGGGTGAGAGATTTAATACGGGCATTAAGTTCTGCCAGATGAAATGGTTTTACCAGATAATCGTCTGCCCCGGCTTCCAGACCCGAAATCCTGTCATCGAGAGTCTCACGGGCGGAAGTAATAATGATCCCTCCTTTGAAATTTGCATCTTTTAATTTTCTGATAAGATGCATTCCATTGCCATCAGGAAGATTCAGGTCAACCAGGATAATATCATAGTCATACAGAGAAATTTTTTCTGATGCTGAATCGAATGTCAGAGCATTTTCGCATAAATGACCTTCACTTTTAAGATAAGTCACAATGGATTCAGAAAGTTCTTTCTCGTCTTCAACGATAAGAATCTTCATTCGTTTTTGTATTAAACGGTGCAAGCTAAAGAAAATTTGAAGGAGAGAAAAGTATTAAGACAAATGAAGAGATTAAAACCGCTGACCAGAGTCATTTTTTAGTTTTGTATTTCCGGTTCCTGAAATATTAATTATATTGGACCTTAATTTATTCTGAAGCACTCACTATGAGTAATCAACGAAACCTGGTAAGAGCACTGGGAGTGGGGTATGTAGTAATTTTTGTTATTGCAAATATCATCGGATCAGGAGTATATAAAAAAATTGCCCCGATGGCATCGGAACTTCACTCCTCAGTATGGATTATTGCAGCATGGATTGCAGCCGGAATTATTACCCTGTTCGGTGCTTTGAGCAATGCGGAAGTAGCAGGATTACTTGCTGATACAGGAGGTGAATTTGTTTATTTGAAAAAGATCTACAACCGTTTTTTTGCTTTTATGTACGGGTGGTCGCTATTTACAGTTATCCAGACTGCAACCATTTCCTCCCTTGCTTATGTATTTGCACAGTCATTGAATAGTATTGTTGCTGTACCTGAGGTTTTTACCTCATTACAACATTTTACTATCGGAGGTGTTTTCTACCCTTTTCAGGGCTTCGGAGTTAAGCTGACAGCAATTTTGCTGATTCTTATTTTAACCGGACTCAATATCTCGGGTCTGAAAAGCGGGGCAGGAGTCAGTAAAGCTATCATGTTTCTGGTCTTCGCCGGACTCTTTACGATTGTTGTGTTTGGTCTGACAAGCAATGCTCCCAGACCTGTAAATATTTTGAATTTCAGAGATTTGACAGCCGGTACCGTTACACTCTCTGCCTTTTATACGGCTATGCTGGCAGCCTTCTGGGCTTACCAGGGATGGGTTTCTGTGGGATTTATCGGGGGTGAGATCAAAGACCCGACCAAAAACATCCCAAAAGGAATTGTTACCGGGGTTTTAATTGTGATTTTCATCTATTTACTGGTTAATGTTACATACCTGACTCTCTTATCGATTCCTCAGCTTGAAAGGATACATAATGCAGGCAATCAGATTGCTGCTGTTGAGGCAGTCAGGACCTTCTGGGGGACCGGAGGGGTTATGTTTATTTCAGTGTTGATACTGGTTACAACTCTTGGTTGTACCAATGCAAGTATACTCACAGGAGCACGACCCTATTATGCAATGGCACGTGAAAAGCTCTTCTTTCCAGGAATTGCAAAGATCAACGGTGCAAATGTTCCATCCAACTCACTTATGTGGCAGGGATTATGGGCATCAATTCTTGTGCTGTCAGGTACTTTCGATCAGTTGACAGACATGATTATTTTTGCAGTTTTCATATTCTATGGAGCCACCACACTTGGCGTATTTATTTTACGGCGGAGGATGCCCGATGTGCACAGACCTTATAAAGTATGGGGGTATCCTGTAGTGCCTGCTATATTTATTCTGTTTTGTATCGGCCTCTTTTTCAACACTATATTCACAAGGCCCCGTGAAGCGGCAATTGGGCTGATCCTAATTTTTTCAGGTATTCCGGTATATTTTTTACTGAAAAGAAAAAACTCAAGTAAACGCAAAGAACGCTAAGGTTCTGGCAAAGATCGCAAAGAGCATAGACTGATGTTTTAGCTTCGCGTGCTTTGCGCATTCTTTGTGTTCTTTGCGGTTATAATAGATCTTTTAGAAAAGACAGAGTGAAATTAAGTCGGGGGATGAAGCCGTTTATTGAACCAGCTCCGGACTTCCCGCATTTTTTCAACCTGACTGGCAGGTGAACGACGTTTGCACTTTGTCCTTTCATCACTGTTTTCAGGTGCCCCCCAGCGAATCTCGGGTCCATCATTAGGATTATACGCCATCTCAAAGGCATCTCGTCTCTTTAGTATTTCTGCCACGGTCAGTTTTTGTAAGGAGCCGTCTGACCTGGTATATGTTACGGAAAGTCCTGAAGATTTCCGATCGAATAACTTTTGAAGTTTATTCATATCAGGAAAATCTAGAACCTCATCCATGGCAATCAATAACCTGAGATCGCGGTTAGGAGTTGAAAAGTTCTCCCACTGGCCACCTGCCAGGAAAATCCCGGCAGCGTTGGATGGCATTGGAATAACAGAACCCGGATGAGATTTGAAATAAGCTTCACCGTTCGCCACGGACGTTACTCTAACCAATAATTGTTCATGAAGTGCCTCGATAAGTCCATTTAACTCTGCTTCAGGGTCAAGAGGTTCAGGGTTTATCAGCCGCTCCATGATCTCGTAGAATATACTACTCTCCATTTTTCTTTGCTGCAGCGAAAATGGGACAAAACCGGCCTCTCCGGTCAACTCATTGTTCTTCATTAGTTGAGGTATCCCCTTATTCAACTTTATGGGACGAAAGGCTTTAAATCCGGGTTCCCCCACTACTTCTGATGTATTAAAAAGGAAATTCCCTTTCCAGAACCTCTTGATTCCGACAGTCCCATCAGGCTGGGCATCAACCGAAAGGAGTAAACCGGGATTATTTCTCGATTGTGCTTTGAGACTGACTATTATCAATGTATGTCCGTAAGGATCAGCATAAACCGTACCCGGTCGAATTGCACCGGGCTCCAGGGGAACAGGGTAGTAATCGGAGGTTTGATCATCCAGAGCAGTACGCCCTGTGCCGGAATGGACACCATCTGCCACTCTTCTGATGAAAGAATTGAACGAGGCTACCGGATTGGCTTTAGAAGTCGATGTTTCATTTGTTACCCACTGAGATGTGCGTGGATTACGTCCGAGATAACCCCTGTCGCTTAAATGGTACCCAAAAGGAAGCCCAAGTTTCCAGGCAAAATATGCTCTCAGATAAAATGGGTTATCAGCACAATCCGGCTGCATTAGAACTGAGTTTTTTCCCTCCGGATCATCTTCCCCACGTGAGAGATAGTTATAAAGGAAATTCCGTTCCTGATTCCGGGTCACCTCATGAAGTGCAGTCCAGGAGTCCTTTTCGTCACAATCAAAAAATAAAGCATTTACCCAGGCAGAATAAATAATCTCCATGCTCGTGTTCCATCCACTAAGGGTCTTCCATATCACCCCTGATGACGATGGAGCCTCACCGGAAACAATATTAAACTCCAGTTTACTTACTGTTATTTTATTAACAATCAAATTGGCAGTATATTCTCCCGCAGGGCTCCCAGGGAACTCATCAATCCGCCAAAAAGGTAATTCATTTCCGTTTTTACTTTTCAGAGACTTTAAACTACCAGTGGGTCCTTTCACAACGATCTGTGCCTTCAGAATCCTTTTCCCTCCTGCTGTCAGAATACGGAACTCTTCCCCGGGCTTCGGCTTTTCAGGTATTAACAGCATTACATCAGGCATCTTTACAAACTCGGTTCTCACACTTGCATCTGATGTATCTGATGTAACAAACTGTTCCTGATCACCCTTAAGCGCCGGACTTTTCCCGTTGCATGCAATGGCACCGAATAAAAGCGTAATAATCAGGCCTTTGACAACCAGATTATTACATATGCCGGTAAAGGTCTTTAAGTCGGCCATTTATAAATTGAAGATATTAAAGGAGTCATTAATAATTCTGCTAAAACTGTGGGAGATTCCTCACTAACGCTCGGAATGACAAGCATCTTGAGGTCATTGAAGGAAAGCAGTGGCGATTCGTGAGTAGTTGTTTTATTATGTACTTTCTTGACGAATCGCCACTGGTTTCCCCCCTTGACCAATAATCCGGTGTCATCCCGAGCGCCAGCGAGGGATCTCCATAACCTTGTGTAATATTTTGATTTTAACTATTTTACTCTTAGACTCACTTTAGCTGACTTAAGCCACGGAGCCGAAACAGTTATATTTACTTCTCCGGTATTGCCGGTAGTTTGCAGATATGCCAGCATTCTTCCGTTATAAACACGGTGAGAATTATCACGATAGCTGGTCATATCGGAATTGTTGGCGCTTTCGAGTCCAAGCAGACGGGCTGGTCCTGTGACTGTGAATGTTACTTCATCATCGGCCTGAATTACCGGTATTCCTTTCTCATCAACTATCTGAATGTTAATATGGACCAGGTCTTTATCTGGCGACAAACCGGTTTTATCAGGTGTGGCAGTTATTGAGTATGATCTTCCCGATGTCTGAATCGAGTGCTTTGCAGCCTCTTTTCCTTCTTTCAGCCCCTTAACTTCCAATGTGCCTGGTTTGAATGGTAGATCCCAAAAGATAATTCCCGAATTGTCGTCATGATTCTTTGGAGTTCCGACTGGTTCACCGTTCAGACTCAGTTGCGATTGAGGACAATTGGTATAACATACCACTCGGATTGTATCTCCTTCAGTATAATTCCAAAGAGGCAAGGCAGAATCTGATAATCCACGCCTGCTACCCCTGGTTTGTCTGTAGGTTCCGATATAGGTCATGGGTTTCTCCGACCACATTGCCATTCTGTAATAACCCCGTGGTTTCGGGTATCCGGCTAAGTCTATCATACCGGTATTCAATCCCCGCGATGGCCAAGCATTTGATTCTCCAAGATAATCGAAGCCGGTCCAGATAAACTGGCCAAAAATATACTCATTATCCCGGACAGCTTTCCAGGAATTATAGCTGTGGCCGTTTTCACTTCCGTATATAACTCTTTCAGGATATTTCTTATGGTCGGCGGCATACCGGTCCTCGGTGTAATTGTATCCTACAACATCAAGATATTTGGGATAATCGGTCTCATTAGTCATAATTACACCGGCAAGTGCACCTGTTACCTTGCGCGAGGTATCAATAGAGCGAATCACTCCCGAAAGCCGTTTCCCGATAGGTCCTAAACGGTCGGCACTTGGCCTTTTGGGATCATACCCTCCGCTTACCGGTTGATTGAACTGACTACTGCTCAGAATCGGATGTGAGTACGGATCGTTGGGATAATCAACTTCGTTTCCGATACTCCACAATATAACCGATGGGTGATTCCTGTCGCGAAGCACCATTGAAGTCACATCCCTGTCACTCCATTCATCAAAAAAGTCAAATGTCCCTTGTAAACCGGGTTCTCCGGCATTCCATCCGGCAAGCCATTTCTTTTTTGGAAATTCAAACTCATCAAATCCTTCGTCCATAACCAAGAAGCCCAGTTCATCGCACAATTCATACAGATCGGGAGCCTGCAGATTATGACTCATGCGAATGGCATTGCAACCCAGCGACTTCAATGTAACCAGACGCCTCTTCCAGACCTGACGTGGTACCGCAGAACCTAAAACACCGGCATCGTGATGAATACACACACCCTTCATTTTCATCCATTTCCCGTTCAGTGCAAATCCCTTATTTGCATCGTACATCATAGTTCGGATCCCGGCTTTGCATACTGACTCATCCACTATGGTTGTCCCGTTATAAAGTGTAGTTTTCAATTGGTAGAGATTAGGAGACTCAGTACTCCACAAGAGCGGATTCTTAATAGTTAAATCAGCTGAGAGTTTACTTGTTTCCCCGGCCGGCACTTTCTTTTTAAGAGATCCCTGGGCCACTACCTTTCCTGACTGATCGAGCCATTGGAATACCACTTTAGCCTCAGTCTCGGCTTTTGTTTCATTTTTAACATCAGCACTTACCTGTACGACAGCCGCTTTATCATTAACCTGTTTGGTTTGATATGTAACTCCCCACAAATCGAAATGCAAAGGGTCGGAAGTTACGAGCCAAACGTTTCTGTAGATCCCGGAGCCGGTGTACCAGCGTGAATCGGCTGATTGACTGTGATCCACCCTGACAGCCAGAACATTTGATTCTCCGAATTTCAGATAAGGGGTAAGATCATATGCAAAGGAAACATACCCGTTTGGTCTGAATCCCAACTGTTGTCCATTAATATAAACAGTGCTCCGGTTGTATACACCTTCAAAATATATGAATACCTTCTTCCCGTTAAATTCTGCGGGAATCTCCAGTTTCTTCCTGTACCATGCAATTCCTCCGGGTAAATAACCTGTGCAACTGGCAAGTGTCGGGCTTAGCGTGCCTTCAATGCTCCAGTCATGTGGAAGGTCAAGTTTACGCCAGCTACTATCTTTAAAATCAGTCTTATAAGCATCAGCTTCATCCTTTAACCTGAAAAGCCAGCCATCATTTATAAGTTCCGCTTTTCCAAAAGAAGCCTGTCCGTTTACAATCAGAGGCATGCATAGAAGAATACCCAAAAACAGAGTTATGAGAAAACGATTAAGATTCATATAGTATAAATTTTATTGATTATAAAGGGCTTCAAGTTACTGATTTTTTTAAAGTGAAATGAAAAGCACTAATTGAATCGTGAGTTCTTAAACTAAGCTTGATATTCAAAAACAGCATTTAATAATGCCTTTAATAGTCTGACAGGTAAGACTCCGTCGGAGTTCAGAAAAAAAGTTTGAAGACATTACTCTTCTCAGGATAGTATTGTAATCCTGATCTTCCTAAGTGATATGCAGCCTGAATAAAATTAAATAAATATATTAAATGGGGCATAGTATCCCCAAAAAGATTATATTTGTGGAAAATATGCCCCGTTTATAATGAAAACTAAAAAGCAAATTCTATTTCCAAAGCATCAGAAAGTGCTTGAAATACTTGGAGATAATATTAAGCTGGCAAGGAAAAGAAGGGGATTTACCACTATTCAGGTCTCGGAACGTGCCGGGCTCGATCGTAAGACTTTGTACTGGATTGAAAAGGGAGATCCTAAAGTTGCATTTGGAGCATATTTCAATGTATTGCGTGTACTTGGCTTACAGGATGACATCCTTAAAGTTGCTGTTGATGATGAATTCGGAAGAAAGCTTCAGGATCTTAAACTATTAGGTGAAAAGTGAAATGGATAAATCAAAAACTGATATTTGGGTATATGCAGACTGGGTTGGGATGAAGGATCCCAGATGCATAGGTATTCTTTCGGCTCATTTTGGAAAAGGACGAAAATCTTTCAGTTTTGAATATAACAAAGAGTGGATCTCTTCCAATGAACAAATGCTTCTTGACCCGGATCTCGCATGGTATACCGGGCCACAATTTCCGGATGGCCGTGAAAATTTTGGAATGTTCCTGGATTCAATGCCCGATAGCTGGGGACGAACACTTATGCAACGAAGGGAACCGCAGCGTGCAAAAGAAGAAGGAAGAGAGCCTGTGAAACTCTATGATATTGATTACCTGCTTGGAGTCTATGATGAAAGCAGGATGGGAGCATTAAGATACAAATCGGATCCTGAAGGTCCATTCCTGGAAACTGCATCCGGAACAACCACGCCTCCATGGACCAGTTTGGGTGAACTGCAGGAGGCTGCTAAAATTCTTGAGTCAGATGAGGATGATGATAATCTGCGTAAGTGGATTGCTATGTTACTGGCTCCCGGATCTTCGTTGGGAGGTGCACGGCCTAAAGCCAATTTTACTGATAACTCAAATGATCTGTGGATAGCAAAATTTCCATCACGAAATGATACAATAGATAAAGCAGCCTGGGAATTCCTTGCCTACAGGATGGCAATTAAGGCGGGTATAAATATGTCAAATTCAAGAATTTCAAAAATTTCCGGGAATTATAATACTTTTCTTACAAAAAGATTTGACAGAATTAGGAAGGAACGTATTCATTTTGCTTCTGCTATGACCATGACAGAAAACTCCGAAGAGATTGTCAGAGACAATATACCAAGCTACCTTGAATTAGCTGAGTTTATAAAATTTTCAGGTTCTTCAAATAAGGAAGATCTGCATCAGTTATGGCGAAGAATCGTTTTTAATGTTTCAGTATCAAACACTGATGATCACTTAAGGAATCATGGGTTTCTGCTTTCTGATAATGGATGGCGGCTGTCTCCGGCATTTGATGTTAATCCATCAATTGATAAACAGGGTCTGGCACTTAATATTGATACAGATAATAACACATTGGATTTTGACCTGGTCAGAAGTGTCGGTGAATTCTTCATGTTAGACACTGCATTAATGGATATCATTATTAGCGAAGTTAAATCTGTTGTAGCAGATTGGAGGAAGTATGCCAATTCAATAGGAATACCCCGGTCAGAGCAGGAAAGGATGGCTCCCGCATTCAATTTCGTTTAACAGCTTATAATTGAAGAATTGAATCCGGGAATAAACAGGTCCGGATTCATGTCTGTAAATTAGATTTAATCAAATGTTAACGAACAATTTAATTATGGAAACCAAAGAGAAAAAGTCGATTAACTATTACATTCGTTTGCTCCACCGGTATCTGGGATTCTTTTTCGTGGGATTTGTTCTAATTTATGTAATGGCAGGGATAACTCTTATTTTCAGGGATACAGAATTTCTGAAAAAGGAAAAAACAGTTAAGGTAACTCTTCCTGCAGATACCAAACCATCCGATCTGGGTCCCGCACTTAGATTAAGGGAAATAAAGATTCTTAAAACTGAAGGGGATATAATATATTTTCAGGGAGGGAAATTTAATACCACCAGCGGGGTCGCAGAAATGATGGTAAGAGAGCTTATTTTCCCTCTGAACAGGTTTACAGAACTTCATAAAACGCCAAGCAAGAATCCATTCCACTGGATTACCCTGGCATTCGGTAGTGTGTTGTTATTTCTTGCGATTTCATCATTCTGGATGTTCAACAGGAAATCGAAGGTCTTCCGTAATGGTTTATATGTAATTTTGGCAGGATTTATCTTTGCGGTTTTGTTGCTGATAGTGTATAATTAAAAGAATCCTTCAGTTTCTGAAAAGTTCCACCAGTAATGGCAGAGCTTTTGGAGTTTATGCAATTTGACTTAACTTAGGATGCTATTTAAACGACAACCGCTATGACAAAAAGAAGGGAATTTATTAAAACGAGCGCGTTAGGTACTGCAGGTATTGCTATTGGAGGCATGGGTTTCACTTCAAAATCCTATGGTTCTGTTATTGGCGCCAATGAACGTATTAATATCGGGGTAATTGGAATCCGGAACCAGGGGAGTGTTCATATTAACACATTGTGCAGCTTAAAAGACAAGCAAAATGTGGTTATAAAAACACTTTGTGATACTGATGAAAAGTTTTTTGATTCACGCTCAAAAATTGTATACGAAAAGACTGGTGTGAAGCCTTTAACAGAATGGGATCTTCATAAAGTGCTGGATGATAAGGAGATTGATGCCGTGTCAATTGTTGTGCCTAATCACTGGCATGCACTTGCCACTATATGGGCCTGTCAGGCAGGAAAACATGTATATGTTGAGAAACCGGCTTCTCATAATATCTGGGAAGGACGGAAAATGATTGAGGCATCGCGCAAGTATAATGTAAGGGTGCAGGTCGGATTTCAAAGCCGTTCGGGTAATAATATGCAGTCTGCATTAAAATTCATTCATGGTGGAGGTATCGGTGAAGTATATATGGCCCGGGGTCTTTGTTATAAGTTACGTGACTCATATGGTACTGCGAAAGACAGCACTCCACCGGCCTCGTTTCATTATGACAGTTGGCTGGGTCCTGCTCCGAACCGTCCGTACAATGAGAAACGGAGTCATTATTGCTGGCACTGGTACTGGGATACTGGAAACGGAGATACAGGAAATCAGGGACCGCATCAGTTCGATATTGCCCGTTTGGGACTTGGCAAGAACGAGCACCCGGTTTCAGTTTATTCTTCCGGTGGCATTTATGGTTTTAGTCACATTGATCCCACACCCGAAAACCGTACACCCGGAACAATGGTTTATGGAGATGTTGAGGCATATGGTCATGATAAGTCGATGCAGAAAACTCCGAATCTCCAGACCAGTATACTGAAATATGCTGATGGTAAGATACTTGAGTTTGAAACAAGGAGCAGGTATACAAATACAGAATCAAGTTCCGAAATATCAGTCGGCAATATTTTTTACGGAACGGATGGTTACCTCGAAATAAAAGATGAATCGGCCAGACCCTGGAAAGCATTCCGTAAAAGGGAGAAACAACCTTTTGCAGGTACTACCGTAAATCCTGATTCAGATAAAAAAGATCAGGATATTATTGCTGACCACTTCTCCAACTTTATTGATGCAATACGTTCAGGTAAAAATGAAATACTTAACTGTGATATTGTTGAAGGATTTTATTCAACCGCACTTCCTCACCTGTCAAATATCTCATACCGGCTCGGACGTGAATTGAAATTTATTGGGGAAAAAGAAAAATTTGTAAGTGATCCTGAAGCTGATAAACACCTTACAAGAGAATACAGAAAGCCTAATGTTATTCCGGATGTAGTATAAATATTATAAAGATTTTCTTCTATGTTAAAGTTTGTATCTATTCTGAGAATTAAAAAATTGATAATTTGTGCATTTATATTCATATCCTTTTCTGTAAGTGCAAATGTTGTCAACCTTACAACCGAATACACTAAAACTCCCATCGGCATTGATGTTGCTGCCCCGAGATTTGCATGGCAGATGACTGCAAAGTCTGGTGAACGAGGTGTCTACCAATCTGCATACCAGTTGGTTGTTAAGGATGCTGGGAATCAGATCATCTGGGACTCCGGAAAAATTGCCGATGGAAAATCGGTTAGTGTCACCTATGCCGGACCAGAGCTAAAACCTGCAACCCGTTATGTATGGACCGTAACAGCCTGGGACCAGATATCCCGGCCATCATCTGCTTCTTCATGGTTTGAAACCGGATTAGGCAGATGCGGAAATGAACTGGAAGCATGGAACGGTGCGACCTGGATTGGTGGAGGTAATGAAGACCTTGTTTTATATTCTCCCTATCTGTTAATCTTTAATGTCAGGTACGGAATCACTATTGAACCGGGTAGCACAAAGGCTTCCTTTGTCTATGGGGCTAACGATTCGAGACTGATGGATAAGAATATGAATATCTATCAGGTGGAAAAGAAGAGAAACGAGAGTTATTTAAAAGTGGAGCTTGATATTTCAGGTGTTGACGGGTCTGAAACAGGATTAGCTAAGATCAATATTTTCAGAGCAGGATATATTGAAACTGATACTCCGGAGAAGCCAATCAGAACCTTCGACATTAAGTATCAATTCATCAACAATATTAACAAGCACCAGGAGCACACAGTGCAGTTTTCAAGCATTTTCGGCCAGATATCCCTGACTCTCGATGGCGCTGCAGATTTCATAGTTGTGCCACCGGCACCCGCCTCTCAGGCATCCCCACAAGGTGCTCCTCCACAGTTTAGGGGGCGCCAGATGGGGGCATCGGTAAACCTCAACCCTGCAGGAAGCGGTGGTGATTACCTCCCTTATGGAATGCTTTGCGAGATGGGCTTTTCTGTTGATCCGGGTCAGAGGGCCAT
>JANNKF010000379.1:0-3790 GCA_031396165.1 Bacteroidales bacterium
GGCCTGAGCGCCACCTGCAAGTATAACATTAATTGCTGAGCTCATTGTCAAAAAGCCTGAGATCTGGAATATCCATACATCATCTGGTCCACCAGAGATTGTAACATCAGTCGGGATAAGAACTGCACTCGACCATTTATAAATACCAGGTGTAAGGGTTTTGCCACCGATATTTCCAGCGCCAAATTCAACAAAATCAGGATTGGCACGTCCTGCGGCATCAGTATATGCGGCTTCCATATCACTAACAGCCGTAGTTAACATAGTTGGGTTAATTACTGAACAGGGAAGCGGACCGGCTACATCGACAGTATAAACCACTCCGGTTATTTCTGAACAGCTTACATGTATAGCGGCTCCGGTAATAGGACTTGAACCAATGTTTCCGGTAATAGCTGATTTATAAACATCAGTGATTCCTGTTTTTGAAAGAATTGCAAAATTACCGGCAGTTCCAAGATTCACCATTAAAGGATTTGTATTAGGAATAGCAATAAAAGTTGTGAAATTCAAGGCGACATCAGACGCCAGTGCGGTACCTTCGAGATCTTTTGCACCTGTTGTTATTGTTGCAGTATAAATTGTACCGGCAGCAAGGATGTTTGCAGATGTAAATGTTGCTGTTGATCCGGAATAAGCTACTACACCGGGAACCGATGTTGTTCCCTGCATCAAAGTAAAAGTTGAAGCATTGATAGTTAATGGATCCATAACTTCACTGAATGTAAATGCTACCACTTTATTGTTCACAACATCAACGGCATTATTGAGCGGATCTGTGGTGATAACTGTTGGGATTGTAATAACCGGCGCTTCAACGATCTTAAGAGTAACTGTATTCATTTGAAGATTTACAGCTGTCTGTGACAACATTCTTCCGTTTATTGAAGCACCTGTCTGAAGGTTTATACTTGTTTGTCCAAGAATGTTGCCTTCAAAATGAGTTGTGGTACCGAGTGTAACAGAACTTGCTACAACCCAGAAAATATTTTTAGCCTGTGCACCTCCTGTAAGAATAATTTTAACTGCTGAACTCATACTAAGTGGCCCGGCTACCTGGAAAATCCAGACATCATTCGGTCCACCGGAAATAACAACATCAGATGTGATAAGAAGAGCAGTACTCCATTTATAAAGGCCAGCGGTAAGTGTATCACCACTAATAGTTCCTGCACCCTTATTAAGAAAATCAGGGTTAACACGTCCTGCTGCATCGGTATAGGCAGCTTCCATATCGCTTACAGCTGTAGTTAACCTGGTCGGATTGGTTATCCTGCAAGGTAACGGACCTGTTGCATCAACTGAATATACCGTCCCGGTGACTTCGGAACATGATACCAGAATTGCTGCGCCGGTAATTGGGCTAGACCCGATATCACCTGTAATCGTTGATTTAAATACATTGGTGATACCTGCTTTTGAAAGAATCGCAAATTCACCTGCAATTCCAAGGTTAACAACTGGCAAAGCGGCTGTAACCGATACAATATCACCAGATAATTCCGATGATAATAAATTTGAACTTAAAATGGGATCATTATCTTTATTACAACTTCCCATTATAAGAACCAGTAGCATTGCTGCGATTGGGTAAATGTTTTTTAGTTTCATTCGATTAGTTTTTAAAATTGTGACAGTATTATCACATCACAAAATTCGGACGAATCATCGTTAAAGAATTACATAACTATTAAATTGAATTGCAAAATTCACACATTTTGTTTAACGTTTCATTTCCTTTGTGTGTCAGATTGCCTCCCTTCTCTGTCGGATGACCTTCTATCTCTGTCGGATAACCTCCTATCTCTGTCGGATAACCTTCCATCTCTGTTGGATGACCTCCCCACTGTGTCAGATGACCTCCCCACTCTGTCAGGTTTCCTCCCTGCCAGGCGAATAATGAGTAAAGCAATAAGTTTTGATTTGAGAGCAGGAATCAGGCTTTAGCCTTAACCCTTTTTGATTTTAAAGTCAGATGTTTCGTGAAATGTTATTGAGGGGAAGTTTTCTCTGGCAAGTTTCAGCATCCATTCACTTTCAGCAAAGAAAACGGGGTTGTTCTCCTTATCATAGGCAATAGCGCCTGCTTTTCTTTTTATGAAAGCGTCCATCTCAGTTTTATTTTCAGACGTGAGCCAGCATGCTTTTACAAATGGCAGATGGGAAAAAATGCATTTAGCGCCGTATTCGTGTTCGAGTCTGAATTTTATTACCTCATACTGAAGTTCGCCAACTGTACCTATTATTTTACGGTTCCCTGGTTGCTGTATAAACAACTGGGCAACTCCTTCGTCGGTCATCTGCCATACCCCTTTGTCAAGCTGCTTGGTTTTCATAGGGTCTTTGTTCACCACTTCCCTTAGAATCTCAGGAGAGAAACTGGGGACTCCCTTAAAATGAAGCATTTCACCTTCAGTTAAAGTATCACCAATTTTGAAATTACCACTATCATATAACCCAACCACATCGCCGGGAAACGCTTCATCGACAATACTTTTAGCGTTTGCCATGAAACTTGTGGGAGAAGAGAACCTCATCTTCTTTTCTGACCGTGTATGGAAGTAAAACTTATTTCTTTCAAATCGTCCGGAACAGATCCTCATGAAGGCAATCCTGTCGCGGTGATTAGGATCGAGATTGGCATGGATCTTAAAAATAAAGCCTGTAAGCTGTTCTTCATCAGGCTCTACACTACGTTCAGTTGTATGTATTGGTCCGGGACAGGGAGCTATCTCAAGAAAAGTCTCAAGAAGTTCAAGGACGCCGAAATTATTCAGCGCACTTCCAAAGAACAATGGTGCCAGGTAACCTTCCCTGTAAAGAGACATATTAAATGTTTCAAACATCGAGTTAACGAGATCAAGCTCTTCCCATAACTTGTTTATATTATCCTCTCCGACAAAACTTACAAGTTTTGGGTCTTTTATATTCTTAGTACTTATGAGACTCTCTGAAACACTTGTCTTATCAGGAGTAAAGATCTGCACCTCTTCCTTAAACAGATTATAAACACCTTTAAACTGTTTACCATGTCCGATAGGCCATGTATAAGGACAAACAGCTATTTTGAGTTCCTTTTCCAGTTCATCAACTATATCATAGGGATGAATACCTTCGCGGTCCATCTTATTAATGAAGATCATTACAGGAGTATGTCGCATGCGGCAAACCTCCATTAACTTGCGGGTCTGTTCCTCTACTCCTTTCACAGAATCCACCACTAATATAACACTGTCGACAGCGGAAAGGGTGCGGTAAGTATCCTCTGCAAAATCTTTATGGCCGGGCGTATCAAGGATATTGACTCTTACATTATTAAAGTCAAAGGCCATTACAGAAGTAGAAACAGATATGCCTCGCTGCTTCTCAATCTCCATGAAATCTGATGTAGTAGACTTCCTTATCTTATTACTTCGTACAGCACCTGCAGTCTGAATGGCGCCGCCAAAGAGAAGCAGCTTCTCCGTAAGGGTTGTCTTGCCGGCATCGGGGTGACTGATGATAGCAAAGGTCCTTCTTTTCTTTATCTCGCTCTTTAAATCCATTTTTTTTCAGTGGCACAAAAATAGTAAAAATCCTTTAACCGCAAAGATCGCAGAGATTTACGCTGAGATCCTGGTTCAGTGAAGTTTGTGGTGAAGTGAAGTCTGAGGTAATGCGAAGTCTGAGGTTAAGCGAAGTCTGAGACTTCGCTTAGCAATGGGACATGCCATGGCATGACCCTACGACGTAATCAAAATGTAAATTGTAGGGACACGCCATGGCGTGTCCGTACTGATATCAGGTAATT
>JANNKF010000421.1:0-4743 GCA_031396165.1 Bacteroidales bacterium
GTTCTCGAGCTTCGAATCTGAATTTACAAAGATCTCCGGGATAGTTGAGATGCCTAAAAAATGCGAGACAATGATTGGCGGGCACTGCATGGTAATTTTTGATTATGACGAGCTGGGCACAGTGGAGCTGAACTCATGGGGTAAGGATTGGGGCCATGAAGGAACAGCTCATTTTCCCTGGGAATACGTCCTGACTGAAAAGTGGTGTAATGATTTTTGGGTATTGTATAAAAGTGAGTAACCATTAAACTAAATATTATGAAAAGTGGATTTTTAAAATTGAACGCAAGCGATCTCTTAAAGGGATTACTTGTAGCGGTTTTAACCGCACTTCTGACAGGTTTATATCAACTTGTACAGGCGAATTCTGAACTGAACTGGATAACAATGAAGCCAGTTGTACTAGCAGCCGTTGGGGCGGGATTATCTTATCTGATTAAGAACCTCTTTACCAATTCTGAAGGGACAGTGTTAAAGACAGAAAAGGGGGCAGCACGAAATGTTGGAATTGCAAGAATGCTGATACTGGTTATTGTTTTATCGGGGATGGGATTGTCTGCTTCTGGTCAATTCCTGACGCCTCGAGGCGATGTACCCGAAAAGGAAAAGAGTGCATGGGCAGGTTTCTTCAAGCCGGTTGATAAGAACCTTCTTGCAGTGAAATCACGAATGGGGGCTCTTGAAGCTCCATCGGTGTGGTTATTCAGACCCACGGTTGAGATATCAGCAATGCAGCTTATTCCTTCAGCAGTAGAAGGCAAAATATTTGAGGTATCTTCCTTTCAGTCTGTAGGCATGGGTGTATCATATCAGCATTTTATTGAGAATAGCGGTTCGCCTTATAACAATTATGGGTTTAACCTTTTGGTTCTATTTGATGCCATACCCAGGGAGACGACTGATCTTAATCTATCTCTGGCGGGAACTGTGAGTGCCCTACAGTATATGAACTTTGGAGTGGGTTATAATTTTGGAATGAAGAAACCCTTCCTATTGACTGGGTTAACATATAATTTTAACTGACCCTAAACTCAAAAAGAAAGTGCCCTGAATAGTATCGGGACACTTTCTTTTAAATGGCTTTATAAAAGCATTTAAAAAGGCCTTCGGGCTCATCTGCATAATTTCTCACAAAAACACAAATTGCGCGTATCTCTACACCTCCCGAAGGCCAGTAAGCTTTCTGGTGTTTTGATAAGCGCAATGTTTTTGTGAGGCAACAAATATAATAACTTTATTATAAATAGATGAGCGAAAAATTAACAATGAAGACCCCAATTACCTACTATGGGGGCAAACAGATGATGGTAAAATACATTTTACCTCTACTCCCAGAACATAATTTATATTGCGAGCCATTTGCCGGAGGCGCTGCAATATTCTTTGCAAAAGAGCCGAGTGTAGTGGAGATATTGAATGACACTAACCGTGAGTTGATAAATTTTTACAGGGTAGTGCAAACCGATTTTACAAGTCTTGAAAAGGAAATTAAAATAACCTTGCATAGCAGGGATCTCCATAGAAAAGCATCGGTAATTTATAATAATCCGGATATGTTTTCAGAGTTGAAAAGAGCCTGGGCTTTGTGGGTTTTATCGAGTCAGGGTTTTGCCGGGCAATTAGATAGCAGCTGGGGGTATGATAAGTCCAAGAATAGCACACCTAAGAAGATTGAGAACAAGAAAGAGGCTTTTACTATTGATCTGGCCATTCGTATGCAGCAGGTTCAGATTGAGTGTGCAGATGCATTGTATATAATAAGGAGCAGGGATACGTTGAATTCGTTCTTTTACGTTGATCCACCATACTTCAACTCAGATATGGGACATTATGATGGCTATAGCAAAGATGATTTTGAGGCGCTGTTAAAGCTTTTGTCTGGCATACAGGGTAAGTTCCTATTGAGCTCATACCCTTCCGATATACTATCGGCATATTCTAAGGCTCATGGCTGGCACACACAGTCTTTTGAGGGTACTGTGTCGGTAGGTGCGCGTTGTGGCAAACAGAAGCGCAAAACGGAGGTGTTAACGGCTAATTATACCTGTGTGTGAATTTTTAGAGCACAATTCGTTTTATATTTGTGTACAAATCGATTTGGCGATTATATAATCCTCTACCTTTTTGATAAGAACGTTAGATATGATGGTCTTAGCCAAAACCAGATTTCCATATGTATTTTCAACTGTCCTCTGATCACCCCCGAATGCCATTATTTTACTTGCCGGAACAGTTTCAAGCCATTCACTCAGATAGCGCTCTGCATATGTTGGTGAGATAGAGTAAGTCCAGTTCATATCAATGAAGACATTCTTAAAATTTCTTGCCAACACCGATAACTCACCCCCAAAAGGATAGCTTCCATGAAATATTACAAAATTTACATCGGGAAACTCCATGAAGAGGTTTGAAAGAAGTACAGGGTTGGAATTATCTATGAATTTTGAGTGTCCTGCCTGAAGTCCGGTATGGAATGCAACAGGTATTTTATTTAATTGTGCCAGGTTGAGAAGCTGATGAACCATATAATCCTGCAACGGTTTAGCTTCATCGATCTGAATTTTAGTATCACTATTTCCATTCACCAGTATTTTAAACACTTTCCTTGCAGCATCCTGGGTTGCATTTTCGAAATTTAGAGTACGCGTGTAGGCCATATCTATTTTGATTGCAATCATTCCTTCATCGAGAGCCACTTTAAATGCTTTATTTAGATTTTCAACCAGACTTTCAAGCTTATAAATCGGTTCAATCTGCATTATTGCCAGAGAATCTATAACTCTTTTGGAATCAATTGAGATCCAGGTATCAAACCTGGTAATGTTTTTAATGTAATTGCCGTTTGTTTTAATTGGTTTACCATCTTGTATTACGAAGTCAATTTTACATACATCTCTTAAAAGATGATCAAACATCTCCTTCTGATAGGTGGGCTGCATTCTTTGGGTTAAAATTCCTACACTCTTCCGGTTTAATTCAGTTATAGCGTACAGGTCATTTATTGCAAGAAGAATGACTCTGTTTGATGTTGTATTAAGCGACTTGTTCCAGTATGGTTCAATGTTATCCCATTTTTCTTCGGGGGAAACAGAACTGTTAAATGTGCTGACAAATAGAGCCTCCGACATACCTGCTGATATGAGATCATTTTTACTGTTTTCAAGAAGCAGAAGAGTGAAATCAAATGAACTTGCATCCTTTAACATTGCAGGATTTAATAGATGTTCATGAGTATCAAAAACCCTTAGAGAATCAATAAAATCCCTGATACGTTGTTCATATCCTGGTTTAACAGGAGAGATTGTACGTTTCTGACCATGAAGGTTTACAGAAAAGAACAGAAGCATCAGGGCTACTGTCAGAATTGCGATATATTCTGGTTGTCTATGAATGATTCTTGGTAAAAAGCAAATTTTCATAATGACTCTTATGCAATGTAGACCATATTCATTAATGAAATATTCCCTCTTTAACTTTATTTAACTGAGATATTCCTGCAATCTAAATATCAGGACATTTTTACTTTTACCATCTGCTTTTCCAATCTGGATAATTGTTAATAACGCTTTGAGGATCATCAGTATACCAGCTATATCCGTTTCTTCTTTCGTAACCGATCTCTTCAAGCGTTTTCTTCTTTATACCATCTCTGTCGCAAACGTAGGGTTCCTGAGTTTCAAGATCATAAAACCGCCCCCACATGTCTCCTGCCGTAAGATCACTTACTATCCTGCGGTCTTTTAGGCCATCCGCATTTGTGAAGGTGTCCCATCTTGTATTTTTAATTCTATGATTATCAAGCCATTCAATCGCTCCCCGGACAGATTGAACAATTTCAGAGGTTGGATCAGGTATCTCCATAAGAAAACGAATAATGCCAACCGACTCTGCCCCGCTGAAAGAGGGCAGTTCATAGGAACGGGCCTTGGCAGGCAGTAATGTGAATTCATCATGCTGAGCACACCAGACAGTTCTTTTTCCGTTAACGATTATCTGAGTTTTAAGGATTATATCAATACCCTTTGTATATGCATTTTCTACTTTTGTGAAATTTTCAGGGCTTATAATGTAAGAATATAACGGAATTTTGTTTTTAATATCCTTCAGCATAGTGAGTATGTTCACTATTGCATTGTCGTTAAAAGTAATATGAGTATAATAACCCTTTCTTAAGGGCCAGAACATTGGCCATCCACCGTTATCATATTGAGCATCAAGAATAAACTTAAGTCCCTGGTTGAATGATTCCATATAAGTTTTGTTATTACACTTATTATACATTTTTGCCAGAAACTTCATTTCCGTTGTTGTGGCGCTGTTGTCGA
This sequence comes from Bacteroidales bacterium, assembly GCA_031396165.1. Taxonomy (GTDB): domain Bacteria; phylum Bacteroidota; class Bacteroidia; order Bacteroidales; family VadinHA17; genus LD21. The sequence continues at coordinate 4,326 of JANNKF010000421.1, forward strand.
AGATGGCATCATTATTTCCTTTATCATCATTAACCTTTGCTTTTTCAACTTCAGTCAAAGGTTTATGAATTGCTATGTTTTTGGGCCAGCCGCCGATATCGCGCTGATAAAGCAGAACATTCTCTGCAACTTTAATGGATTCCTCTGAACCATACCATTCCTCCGGCATTCTGGTAGCAATATAAGTCCAGGATCGCTGTGGGATAGGTACCTGGCAAATAACACTGATAGAATTTACTGTTAATATAATAACAATAAATATTGATTTGTATTTTGAATTCACACACTTAATTGTGTGTAACATACTACGATTGGAAATAAGCTTAAAATCTCTCATTTACAACATTGTTATATATCGATCCGAAAGTGAATCTGAAACCGATCTGCCCTCTGATCTCATAAGTAGTAGCTAGTTTCC
>JANNKF010000426.1:0-6974 GCA_031396165.1 Bacteroidales bacterium
AAAAGATAGTGGATGAAAAGATGAAGGAGATGGGCTCAGAATCAGGTGAGGGTGGTGCTCATGTAATGATCAGAATAAAAGGCTAATACAAAACTGCAATGCGAAAGATTCTATTTTTCTTTTTACTGTTTAGTCCGGGTCTGATAGCTTTTCCTCAGGGTTCTTCGATTAAGGGAATCATTACTGACGATAGCGGTACACCGATCGGATATGCACCTGTTGTGCTGCTTTACCCGGCAGATTCAACTATGGCATTCTTTGGAGTAACAAACGAGAACGGTCAATATGAAATAAAAGGTGTGAAAGGTGGAAATTACCTTATGCAGATCTCATTTCTGGGACATCAGACTGTGTTCAGGCCGGTAACTATTCCCCTGCCCGTAGGTAATGATATTGGTACTATTTCAATGAAATTGGTACCTGTAAATCTCGGGGAAGTAACAATTGAGGATGAGTATGTCCCTTTGAGATTTAAAACAGATACTATTGAGTATAATACCGCTGCATTTGTAACCAAGCCGGATGCGGTGGTTGAGGATCTGCTCAAAAAGCTGCCCGGACTGGATGTAGATCGTGCCGGAAACATAAAAGCAATGGGAGAGGATATCAAAAAAGTTCTTGTTGATGGTAAGGAGTTTTTCGGAAGCGATCCTAAAATGGCGACTAGAAATGTCCCTGCCGATGCCCTGAGAAAGATCCAGGTCTACGATAAAAGGTCGGATGAATCCGAATTTACGGGTATTGACGATGGTACCCGTGATAAAACACTGAACCTTCTTCTGAAAGAGGACAGGAAGAATGCAATTTTCGGTGAGTTACTGGCTGGCGGCAGTACTGATGCCCGCTATCAGGGGAGCGGGAAACTTTATAAATTTTCAGAGAAAAATCAGTTTGCTGCCCTTGGTATGATAAATAATATCAATCAGTTTGGCTTCTCTTTTAAGGATTATATAGATTTCAATGGTGGAATAATGGGTCTTGGCGGCCATGGTGGTGCCGTACAGATTAAAATTCCATCAGGGGGAGGAAGCAGTTTCCCTATAAACTTTGGTCAGCCGGTCACTGGTCTTTCAACATCAGGTGCTGGTGGATTAAACTTTTCCCGGGAATACAAAAAAGACAGCCGGGTATTCATGAGCTATATTGCTAATGGTTCTGACCGGGATCTTGTCAGGTCGACATCAAGCAGAAATTTCACCGATGTAAATCCATTCAGTGAGGAGGATAACCTTGATGAAAACAAATTAGATCTGGCACAACGGTTGAATTTCGGACTCAGGAACCGTATCGATTCAACTCAGAATATTATTGTAAATGGTACTGCTTCAATGTCGTATGGAGAAATAAAAAGCAGGATGAATACTTCTGTACTTAATGCAGATGAAGAAAAAAGCAGATTGTCGGGACAAAGAAATGATAATGCAAAACGTTTTTCCGGAACTATCAGCGGTTCATATATAAAACTTATCGACCGCGGCAAAACTGTATTCAAGATTTTATCTGATGCCTCATTGTCGAAGAATCTGGGGAACTCTTTCTGGAATAATGAAACATCAGTGTTCAATCCTGATAGCCAGGTTAATTCGAGTCAGTATCAGGATAATAAAGGCGGACTTTATGATTTTTCCGCAACAGCTTCATTAACAAGGAGTCTTGGTAATTCCTTCTTCATTGAACCTGATCTGAATGCCGGTTATCAGTTTGAAGATCTGAAAAGGATTCAGGGAAATCAGATAACAACCGATGAACGGATTGATTCACTTAGTCCTGATTTCTACAGAGAATTCAAATGGCTGAAGCCCGAAATCAAACTGATAAGAAATACCGATAAGGTTCAGTTTACTCTATCTCTGCAGATGGAGCTGGGGAAGACTGCCAACTCCCTGAACCTGGATAAACTTGTTAAAGAGGACCACATTTACTTTACTCCCAATCTCTCGTGGGAATACGAGTATAAAACCGGCAGAAGAGTGAGATTATATTATGAAACCGGGGTTAATGTGCCTTCTGTCAATCAGTTATTGCCAACGATCAACATTTCCAATCCACTTGCATTGAGTCGTGGTAACCGGTTTCTGAAACCGGAAATATCAAATAATCTGTCGGTCAACTGGTGGATCTTCGACCAGTTTTCATTCACATCATTTATAACAGGAATCAATGCATCGTATGTGAGCGATAAGATTAACTGGAACCGTACAGTAGATCAAAACCTGAAACAGTCGATGACATTGATTAATGTTCCCTCTGATTACAGGATTCAGAGCAGCTCCGATTTTTCCACGCCAATAAGGCAACTGGGCATAAAGATCAATACAAATCTGGAAGAATCGTGGAACCGTGGTATCAGCTATGTGAACAATGTTGAAAATATTAATACCAATTTCAGTCACAGGATTTCTTTAAGTATTGAAAATAGGAAAAAGACAAAATGGGATGTAATTGCAGGTGGTGCATTTCAGATGACAGATGCAAAGTTCTCTATACAGGAGTCTCTGAATAACAGATACATCGACTTTTCCTACTTTACTGAAATAAGGTTTAACCCGAATAAGAACTGGAATTTTCAGGTAACGGCTGATGTAACAAATTACAGCTCCCGGAGCTTCAGCCAGTCTGTTGTTATTCCTTTAACAGGGTTGGAAGTAACCCGCTATTTTCTAAAGAATAACAGAGGCTCTCTCACCTTCCAGGGGATAGATCTTCTAAACAGAAATACAGGTATTGAAAGAACCAGTGACCTGAATTTCATAAGGGAGCAACGCTCCAATATGCTTGGCAGACTACTGATGATTTCATTCAGATACAGACTTAACAAGTTTGGAGAATCACCCGGAAGCTTTGACATAAAAGTAAATAAAAGGTAACCGTCGAAAACTCTGGCACCAATTGCAAATTGGCGCCAGCCAGGGAGCTTCTGCTGGCGCGGATTTGCAATCCGTGCCCTTCCATTGCTGGCGCGGATTTGCAATCCGTGTCCTAGCCCTGCAAAACCCTCAAATTTTAGCACCATTTGCAAATTGGCGCCAGCAAGGTTTCAACTTTAGTCACTCCAAACTTTAGCTCACTCTAAACTTCTTTCTGATTTCAATTAATATTTACATTAATAATATTTGGAAAGTATTAATATGAAATTTACTTTTGTTCGCGTTAAATAAATCACAATACTCAATGGACGACGACCCGGCGAATTTATTAATCTTAATCCTGAAATAGAAGGGAAGCCGGTAGATCCGGTCACTTCCTTCGTTTTCAGACAGAGCAAGGAGGTGACAATGACATCACTCACAACATTTTATTTAAGCGGAATAATTGGAAAGGAAGCCTTCGGGGCCGATGGTGACGCTATCGGCATCATTAAAGACTTGCTGGTAAATGCTTTACCTTCCGGACTCAGCGATCCAAATCAGCAGCTTGTAACCGGGATAAGACTAAAGATCCGAAAGGAACTAAGATTTTTTTCCTTCAACAGCTTCAGGGTAGTTAAAGCAAGAGAGCAGCTGAGTGTAAGCTGTTCCGGTCTGATTGAACTCAGCAGGGAAGAGGTTGAGAACGGACTTTTACTGGTTGAAAATATTCTTGATAAACAGATCGTTGACCTGAACGGACGAAAACTTGTCAGGGTAAATGATGTCAGGCTGGCAACTCTCCCTGCAGGGACATTTGCTGTTGCTGTGGATATTGGAATAGAGGGACTTCTTCGGAGGATTGGTATTGCGACACCAATGAAAACAATCCTGTCTCTTTTCAGGGTAAATATCCCGACAAAATTTATTCTGTGGGATGATGTTCAGGCTATTGACCATTCAAATCTGAATATAGTGCTATCTAAGAGTTATGCCAAGCTTCATACTCTTCACCCTTCAGATATTGCTGATATTCTTGAGGATCTGGGTAAAAAATCAAGCATGTCGGTATTTTCCTCCCTCGATGAGGAAAAAGCTGCTGATGTGCTTGAAGAAATGGAAACCCAGACTCAGATCCATATCATTGAAAACCTTCCTGTTAATAAGGCTGCCGATGTTCTTGAAAAGATGCCTGCCGATGAGGCAGCCGATATTCTCGATGAACTTGAGGACGAGAAAGCCGAAATATTGTTGAAAGAAATGGACTCTGAATCGTCCCAGGAAGTCAGAGAACTTCTTGAATACGATGATGACCTTGTGGGAAGTATAATGACAACGGATTATCTCTCCTTCAGTGCGGAGAAAACCGTTGAAGAGGTGCTTATAGAACTTCGGCTTAAGAAACCTGAATCTGCAGAACTTTATAATATGTTTGTAATTGAATCGAACGACGAGCTTATAGGCACTTTTAACCTGCGTGATCTCGTTGTTGCTGAACCACATGTAAATGTCAGTCAGATAATGAAGTCGGAACCTGTCGTACTTTTCGACGATCAGAAGACCAGGGCAATTGCGGAATTAGTCTCAAAATATAATCTCCTCGCCGTACCGGTTGTCGACCGGAATAACCTGTTACAGGGGATGGTTGTTGTTGATGATGTTGTCGAAGACCTTATCAACGAGAGAAGAACGAAAAGAAGATAATTAACACCTGCAAGACATCAAGACTGCAAGACCGCAAGTCGAAGCGCAGCGGAGATCCCGCTTCGGCGGGGACCGCAAGACCGCAAGACCGCAAGACCGCAAGACAAAAGACCTTAGAATACAACAATGTTCAGAAAAAAGTTAAAAGACTCACATTTTATACGAAACCTTGCAATATTCTTTGCAATACTTGGTCCGGGTATAATAACCGGCAGTGTAGATAATGACGCCGGTGGCATCACTACCTATTCAGTTGCAGGGGCATTGTATGGTTACGGTCTGATCTGGACCCTCATCCCTTCATTTATCGTACTTCTTGTAGTACAGGAGATGAATGCGCGCATGGGAATTGTCACTGGTAAGGGCCTTTCAGACCTGATACGCGAAAATGCTGGCATGAAGACCACATTTTTCATATTCATCGGCCTCCTCTTCTCAAACATAGGCAATACCACAACAGAATTTGCAGGGGTGGCAGGCAGCATGGAGATCTTCGGAGTGAACAAGTATATTTCCGTACCTGTAACAGCTGTTCTGGTTTGGTTTCTTGTTGTTAAAGGAACTTATAAAATTGCCGAACGTATCTTTCTGTTATTCAGTCTCTCACTACTTACTTATGTAGTATCAGCACTAATGAGTAAACCCCATTGGGGTGAGATCGGTACGGCAATAATACATCCACAGGTTGAAATGAATACTCAGAGCCTTGCAATGGTAATTGCTCTTGTTGGAACAACTATTGCCCCCTGGATGCAATTCTATATGCAGTCATCGGTAATTGAGAAGGGACTGAAAATGAAGAATTACAGGTTTACACTGATCGATATTGCTGTCGGATGTGTTGTAACGATCGTTGTTGCTTTTTTTATAATGGTGGCATGTGGCTCTACTTTGTATCCTGCTGGTATTGAGATAAATGAGGCAAAGGATGCTGCAATGGCTCTTAAGCCTCTGGCTGGTGCAATGGCGTCACAGGTATTCGCTTTTGGACTATTTGTCGCGTCGGTATTTTCTGCCACTATTCTCCCTTTGGCAACCGCATTTTATGTCTCGGAAGCCTTCGGATTTGAGGCCGGTATCGATAAAAAATGGAATGAAGCAAAAGAGTTTTACATCCTCTATACAGGTATTCTTATAATTTCCGCTTTTATAATTCTCATACCAAATGCACCTCTGATTCAGATCTCTATCTGGTCGCAGGTTCTCAATGGTATTCTTCTGCCGGTTGTTCTCGTCAGTATGATACTTCTGATAAACAATAAGAAGATTATGGGGTCTTATGTGAATAAGCCGTTTCAAAACATTATCGGCTGGGGAACTGTCATCATTCTGACGGGTCTGTCCCTATTGTTACTTATTATGCCAGCTATAAGTTAGTCTTTTAAGAAATGTAAATTTCTGTTTTATTACGTATCTTTGTGCTGTAATATATACGTAAGATGGATGCAAAGCTAACATTGAACATCGACCGGGATGTTGCCAGCAAGGCAAAAGGTTATGCTAAAAGTAAAGGCCGGAGCTTATCTGATTTGGTTGAAAATTATCTCAAACTATTGACAAGGGATTCGGCTGTCGAAGATAACGAGTTCACACCCAGGGTAAAATCATTGCTTGGATGCATAACATTACCGGAAGGCTTTGATTATAAAAAGGAGATTACTGATTATCTGACTAATAAATATCTTTAACATGGAAGATTTATTTGTCGATACAGATGTAATCATTGACTTCCTTGTAGACAGGAAACCTTTTTCACGGGAAGCTGCAATTATTTTTACCCTGATAGAACAAAAGAAATTGAAAGGGTCTGCTTCAGCTCTGACTTATAGCAACTTATATTATGTCTTAAGAAAGTTTGAATCACATAAGAATGTAATGTCGAAACTGGAAAGCTTATCAAGAATTTTAAATATTCTGAAAGTTGATGACATTATGATAAAGAATGCCATAACGTCGGGATTCCCGGATTTCGAAGATGGTATTCAATACTTTTGCGCTATGGAATCAAAAAAAATCGATGTAATTATTACCAGAAACATAAAAGATTTCAAAAAGTCAGCTCTTCCCGTCATGACACCCGCTGACTTCCTGAATGCCTCAGTACACTGAAAACCAATCTACACCATGCTCAGTGCTCCATGCTTCCCGCCCTTATTCCACAGGCCATACTCCGTTTTCCTGACTTGACCACTTTAGTGCGACAATTTAAAGATTTAGGTATTGCAATATCCCTTGTCAGCCTGTATCTTATAATTCTAAGATATACAGGTTGCTATATTAGCCCGTAGGGCTTAAACTATTGTAGCCAGAGATATAATAAATGATTTTCTTACCTCGGAGAGGTTAAACAGGATTTTCCCAGAATTCGTATAAGAATTTTTCATCAAATTCCATTTCACGTTTATTAAGATATTGAACATATTC
>JANNKF010000446.1:0-13661 GCA_031396165.1 Bacteroidales bacterium
GTCTTCTGTCTTCTGTCTTCTGTCTTCTGTCTTCTGCTCTGTGCCCTGCTCTTCTCAGGCGCCGGTTGTTTGTCTTTTTACATACCCAAAATTCAGGTCCGGCGCCGGAGATGTGGTTAGTTCTTCCACCCCGGGCTAAAGCCACGGGGTTAGTGATCACTATCTATTTTGCATTCTCAAAGCTCTGAGCCCTGCGCCCTGAGCCCTGCGCTCTGAGCCCTGAGCCCTCTGCCCTGCGCCCTGCGCCCTGCGCCCTTAGGCTTTACAAATCGCATACGCCTCAATCTCAACAAGAAGTGTTTCCCAGCAAAGTCTTGCCTGAATGCCTGTACTCGCCGGTAACGGATCGAGATTCAGCCATTGGTAAAAGGTTGTACGTATTTTGTTGAATTCCGTATAATCCCTTTCGATATCCCTCAAATAATTTGTGGTTCTGACAATATCGTGCCATGTCATGCCTTCAGCTGCCAGAAGGTTTGTAATATTTACGTATGTTCTCCATAGCTGGGCCTTAAAATCACCGATATGTTCTGCTTTTCCTTCTTCATTCACACTCGCTGTACCTGAGATAAGCAAAACTTTATAACCACCTAAATCAAGACGAAGTGCCCGTGAGAAGGAAGACGGTTTTTGATAGTTATAAGCTTCATTAATTACATGAGGTGCATGAGTAACATGTTTTTCTATAGGAGGACGTGTATTATGAATCGCCGGATAAACAGACTCCGTAATATTATTAGTGTCTGATAAAATACCGAGTTTCTTCATTTCAGTCTTTTCTCCTTCAGTAAGTTTCGTCAGATCAATCAGCAATTTCTTCTCAACCATTATTTCCATTATTTCTATTATTTCTATTATTTCAACATAATATTCATCAGGCTGAGCGTAGCCGAAGCCCAACTATTTCATCAATTCCCCACGGCTAACTCCTTTTGACGTGGCAAGCCAGATTACTCCATCTTCAGCATCAACACCTATAATAAAATTGTGTGCAATTGATGGACTCATTGGAATCTCCTTTTTTACTCCTCCGCTTGTAACGATTGCCACACCGTTTTCATTATTATCGTTTTTCTTATATGTTACCCAGTTTGTTCCATCTGTACTGCTGAGCCCTTTGTCGCTGCATACAAATGCTACCGGCCCTTCTGCTCTCAGGAAATTGATAAAATTGCTTGCCAGACCACTGTCGTGATCAAAATATCCGTACCAGTATTTTCCATCATAACGGCTCATACCAAAATATGTTGATACCCAGAGTGTTCCGTCGGCCCATGAAGTAGAGGTGGTAATGTCGTGAACCAGCCCATCATTTGGCTGAAGGTCTATCTCCATAAAACCATCGGGATCAGTGTAATCTCTGAACTGTTTTGTTTTTGTGGTATATTCTATAACACCACCACCCCAGGCTGCTATAAAAATTTTACCGTCGCCGGCAGACATGCCATATGTCCATGGTTCGTGCATAGGTGCATTCTTCTCGGTAAAAATTTCCCATTCCTTAGTGAAGGTATCATAATGGCCTGCCCCGCCGCCGGTGGCAACCCATACATCTTTACCATCACATATAACCATATAGACCAGGTCGTTGGGCATACCGCTGTTAAACTGGTTAAAGGTCTCAAACTTGCCTCCCGAAAACCGGCTTAATCCGCCTAATGTAGCTATCCAGACATCGCCGGTTAGCTCACTTACATCAACGGAAACTATTCCGTTATGAGCCAGTCCATCTTTAGTGGTATAGGTGCGCCACTTGCCTTTTTCGTATACTGCCAGTCCATCGTGTGTCCCAACATAAACTTTGTCACCGGCTATACGGGCACAGTAAGTTTTATCCGACGGCAAACCGTCTTTGGTGGTAAAATTGCGCCAGTTACCATAAACAGGCATTGCAATCGGGGCGCTGCTGTTATCAGTTGCAGGTTCTTTCACAGAGACTGGTTGCAGTGTTTGAATATCGGATTCAGTCGATTTTCCTCTGGTAAGGATCAATCCCAGTGATGCTAATCCAAGTATAATTACAGAAATAACAAAAATACGTGGATATTGATTTCTTCCTTTTTTTATCATTTTATTTCCTGTTAATGGTTAAATGATGCTTTTTTAACTTCAGTAGTCTGATCTGCATAATCAGGACTTCTTAAAGATTTCAGATATTCAATAAGATCATTCAGCTGAATTTTTGACATATCGCCAACTAAGCCATGTTTGTCTTCTTTGCCATAGATAGTCCATATTTCCTCGAGTGTACTTGCCCTGCCATCATGAAGATATGGAGGGGAAGCATAAATATTATTAAGATGGGGTGTGTCGAATAATATCGTGTCATCACTGAATGCAAGTGTACGTACGTCTGCGAGTTGCATATTGGTATAATATGGCGCCGGATGACAGGTAATGCACCTGTTGTTCTCCGGAATTATTTTTCCGGTATTATCCGTTATTCTCTCAAACACTGTTTTCCCCCTTTCCTGGGCTACAGTAAGTTCTCCGATAGGATTATACTTAAGGTTTGGCGGGTAGGGGATACCTGTCATAATATATGAGGTTATCGCATCCAGATTTTTATAAGAGAACTGCTCCGTTCTGGTAAGAACTGTTGAAAAGCGTATCCCATCCTGTTTAAATACAGTCTGATTCTTCCCATTCCACTTAAACGGCGGGGTATCTCCGATATCCCTTAATGACTGGGTATTAGTGAGATTCCGTCCCATATCTTTAGATGCCATGTTATAAACCAGGCCGTCCTCATGTTCGTCAGGATGGCAGGTATAACAGGAGTACTGTGTCTGGAATGTATGTCCGGCATTATTTAGAAGACGTCTTCCCCTGTCTTGCAACACTTACCTTTCGCGGGCCACCCAGATCAATGGTATTTATTGTTTCAAGTTTCTCTGTACTTATTACTGAGATCATGTCATTCAGATGTTCTGCGACATAAAGCAGCTTTCCGTCGGGTGAAAGTGCGAGTCCTTTGGGATTGGCTCCTGTTTCAATTCTCTTTATAATATACCTGCTGCTGATCCCAAGATGGTCCGGCCACAGATTGAGCATTTCAGGCGTCGATTCATCGATGAGTTGTCTGATTGAATCTATATCAACCACTGTTATAAAATTAACACCGGAACTTGAGATAAAAGCCTTTTTCCCGTCAGGAGTAATCACTATATCGAACGGATCTGCAAAATACCTGTTCGGTTCATCGATCAGCAACTGGATTCTCCTTCCATTCTCCTTCTGTTCAATAATGCCGATACCATGTGTCATCATAAAACCTCTTTCAACCTGAATGGATGGTACAAGGTTTTTGGGACGGATGAGAGTTACAATTGCAAGGTCGCCGGATGGAGTGAATGCAACGTTTTCCATCAGATAGGCAGATTCCATTCTCACAAAATCTTTTACCCTGCGTGAACTGTCATCAAGAATTGTTAACTCGCTGTATAATGGTTCTCCGTATGCCTCAATCACAGCTCTTCTGCTGGTAATATACAGGTTCTTACCGTCAGGTGAGAGCTGGCAGCCTGTTGGGTTGTTCCCGGCCGAAAGTCGCTTAATCTCGGTTCCTGTAGCCAGATCTATTACTGTTAAGTCAGACCCGTAGGAGTTAACAGCATACAAAGATTTTTCATCTGCACTGAGGGAAAGACCTGCAGGACCGTTACCTGTATTCAGTGTATCTGTTACTTTAAGTGTCTCTAAATCAATAATAGAGACGAAATCCGCCCATTGATTGCTGACGTAGGCTGTTTTGTTTAATTTATCGAGTATTATACTATGTGGCTTATTTCCTACCGGTATTTTATGCAGAACTTTTCCTTTTTCTGCGTCTGTAACCAATACTTCATTGGCATCGCGGGCCACTACAAATATTAATTTTCCATCCGCTGAGACTGCAAGATTCAGAGGAGACAAGTATTCTTTATAGTCAAGTTTTGAAAACGGACTGTTTTTATGAATGTGAAGATGACAGTTGGTACACAAAAGCGGATGATCCTCAACTGCTGTCTTTAAATTTACATGCTGGCGGGCCCATTTTTTTCCAGGGAAAAAAACAATAAGTCCGAGTACAACCAGAATTCCGGTGACCACTAATACTCTTTTCACATTGGCCATAACTACTCTAATTCAACTATTTTTTCTTTAATTCCTGTTACATGCACTGGCACTGAAACAGGATTTTTCTTTACTGCCAACGACAGCCTGTTGGCCGGAACCATTTCCTGATCCTCATGACAACCAGTACAACCCCTGCGTTCATTTGGACGTAACCAGATCCAACCGCCTGGACCATTAATAACTTTTCCTTTGTTGTCGATTGATTTTATTCTGAATGGCATGTCGGCAGCTACTTTAAGATAAAATGATCCATCCTTTTCAACCTCTATTACGCCCAGGGATGAATCTAACCCCATTATTTCAATCCTGTCAGCCTGCATGAACGGGAAAGTGGTTTCCGGTGAGGTCATACCACTTATATTTATATTCTGACAAAGGAGTTGTCCTGTTTTTACCCCGGCATCCACTTCGCTCGGGAGTTTTTTTGGTTTTTCATGCTCCTTTATATTGATTGCTTCCAGAACATCGTACCCATCAAAACTGTAGATTGGGTTTTCAAGGCTCTTTTTTTCGGAATCAAATGAATAGAGGGCAAATCTTTGGGTCTTCTTCGGCCTGAAGGAAACAAGTAATTTGCCAGGCCGATAAGGAGCAACAGAACAGAAATCGCCTGTACTTGAAGATGTCAGGTTACTCCTTGAATGTAATGGTCGGTTATAATTAATTGATATTAAAGAACTTCCGCTTTTCAGGCTGTCGCTGGTTTCTATAAAAACGATATTCCCATTTTCAGTTTCACGTCCTCTGCTAAAAATTGTACTTCCTCCAGCTCCCTGATAGAAAAGTTCAGATTTAGTCCCGTCCGGGCGCAGTATCATCATCGATGACTTCTCCTTCAATGGATATAACTGGCTGCTGATAGTAATAACTCTGCCGTCGTTCAATATTGATGAAGCAAAATAGGTATGAGGATTAAAAGTTATCCGGTTCAGGTTTCTTCCGTCAGAATTGCAGGTGAACAAATTATATTCCCCTTTCAGGGAGTCATTTTTAATGAATCTGCTGAAAAGAAGCCGGTCTCCGGGAAGGTATACCGGGTCAATTGAATTCTCTTTACCTGAAGTAACCTGACGGAATCTCTTGTTTTTCAGAGTCAGTTCCCAGATCTGCCATGAGTCGTTCTCGTTTTTTTGACCAGTGAAAGCAATGCTTTTTCCGTCAAATGAAACCTCTGGTGAACAAGCAGAGAAGAACTCATCAGTAAGCAATTCAGGTTCTTTGCCGGGTTCATCAGGGTCAATTAATAATAACCTTGAGCCGGGGATATACCGCCAGTATTCACCTGTAAAATAATCAGGTTCCGCGTGATTTTTATCAGAAACAGTTATCAAAACAAGACCTTCCTGCGATTTTATTCCACATGAGGTTATGAAAAGTAATGAAGAAAAAATTGAAATAATAAATAGTCTCAGAAAAGAAATCCTGGTTCTCATTAATCAAAAGAGGTTTATTGTTCTGTAATATTAAGAATCTGATTTGCTTTGGTGTTTTCCAGTACCTGAATTTTCCCCGATGGCCATTTTATTTCAATTTTTTCCACTGTTTCATACTTAGCCAGGCCGAAATGTATCCTGTGATCACTTTGCGAGAGGTAGCCCGAGGTGCTCTTCTTCTGGGTTGTCTGAACCAGACTGCCTGACGTAATTTTTACTCTGGCACCAATGGCATCACGATTGCTGGTTGTTCCTATAAGATTAATAATAAGCCAGTTGGACTGGTTTCCCTTGTTGTTTCTCAGGAACATTCCACGGCTGTTCAGATTCGTAATATAAATATCGAAATCACCGTCATTGTCATAATCCCCAAGACATGCACCTCTTCCCACATACTCCTCATGGAAGTAGCTGCCCAGATCATTTGAAACATCTTTGAATTTTCCGTCACCGAGATTTTCAAATAACTGATCTTCATGTCCGTAAAGGTGTTTAAGAGCACCATTGGTTTTAAATATATCTGCATCACCGTCATTATCATAATCAACAAATGCTGATGACCAGCCTACGAACTGTGCAGCCGCCGTGGCAATACCTGAAAAATTTGATTTGTCGATAAATACGCCGCTGCCCTGATTTTCATAAAGTGAGCAGTATGTGTCATCGGAAAGAAAAATATCAAGTAACCCGTCGGAGTTGTAGTCTGCGAAATCGACCGACATGCTAACGGTAGCCTCACCTGCCTGGCTGAAAGCGGTTCCCGACATTGTTCCCCTGTCTTCAAACTTTTTTCCGCTGTCGTTGTGCCACAGGTAATTAAGTGAATGATCGTTAGCCACATATATATCAACAAAACCATCGTCATCATAGTCTATCGCTCCGACACCCATTGCCCTTCCGTCCGGATCAACGATCCCCATAGCCAGTGTAACATCCTCAAATGTACCATCACCATTATTTCGATAGAGGTAATCGGGCTGACTGTCGTATGCCATAGGGCCGGGGAAGCCATCAGGCGCATAGAAATACTTGTATTCTGGATCGAAATTGAGGTAATTGCTTACATAAATATCAAGGAATCCGTCATTATCGTAATCGAACCATGCAGCACCGATCGAGCACTCATCAAGCCCTGATATACCTGCTTTTTTTGTCACATTGGAAAAAGTGCCGTTACCATTATTTTTATATAGAATATTAGCTCCGTAATTACAGACATAAATATCAGGAAAACCATCATTATTATAATCGCCTACTGCTGCGCCCATCGAATATCCGAAGTCATCGGTACCCGACTTTTTAGTAACATCCTCAAATGTTCCATCTCCCCTGTTATGATAAAGGTGGTTTGTGGGAAGAACTTCAGGTTTATCTCCTTTTGTAAAACCTTCAACATAAGTACCGCTGCATAAGTAAAGATCAATAAATCCGTCCTGATCATAATCAAGAAAGGAGGCACCACCACCGCTCGATTCAATTATATTATTAAGGTGTTCGCCCCCTATTGAGTGGATAAAGTCAAGGCCGGCCTGGATCCCAATTTCCTGAAAATAGTCATCTGTTGCTGCAGGTAGTGCCGCTGACTGCTTTTTTTCTGTGTTAACACTGTTTTTACATCCTGTAATAAGAAGTAGAAGAAACAGCACAATCGCAAAATACTTTTTGGAAGGCGGATTGTTGAAGAATTTCATCTTAAAAAACAATATGTAAGCCATATAAATCTTTATGAGTATCGACAATCAATAATAAACATTTAACTACATCAGGGGGATCCCTCGCTGACGCTCGGGATGACCCCTAAATGCCCTGTCATCCTGAGCGGCAGCGAAGGATCCCCAGCATATAGTATGATATTCAAATAATTGGGTGATATTATAAAACTATTGCAGTAACACATATAACAAAAAGTGTGTAAATATACTAAAATTGATAAATGATCAATTTGACTTACACAACCAATATTAAGTAATCGTTATTAATCCGCAATTAAAACGAAATTAAAATGGGGTTAAAATTTGGGAATTCACAAAGCTATAAGTTTTGGGCTAAAGCCCGGATTGGAACCATCTGTTAACCACGGACTTAAGTCCGTGGTTATTGAAATCAATTTGATATGGACTTTAGTCCGAAACATTACTATGCAACAACTGGAAGCGTTATGACAACCTCTGTCCCAACACCAACCTTCGATGATAATTTAATTTCTCCCTTATGGCTTTTTATTATCTGGTTAACCAGCTGGAGTCCTATTCCGGTTCCCCGGTATGCGAGTGCATTGGCACTTCGGTAAAATGGTTCAAATACTTTCCTTATTTCCGACTCCGGGATCCCTATTCCTTTATCTGTAAATAATAATTCAATCCACTTTCCCGACTGCCTGATATTTATCTCTACTGATTTGTCAGGTGAATATTTGCAGGCATTATCTATAATATTTGACATTGCAACTTTCAGCAACGATTCATCCCCGTCAACCAGCATCTGGTCAGAATCTGTCAGCGAAGGGTTTATCGAAATATTTATCCTGAAGTCTTTATTAAACTTCATCGTCTCCTCCTGTGCCTGCCACAGAATCTCATCAATTCTGATTTTTTTATTCTGTGATAGAGGATTCAGTATATTTGTGCGGGCCAGCAGGAGCAATCTGTTTGAAAGCTCAATAAGAGATCTCAGGTCATCAAGTATCGATTCAACTGCTTCCCTGTACTCCTCTGCCGAACGGTTTTTCATAAGCAAAACCTCAAGCTGTCCGTTTATTGAGGTTAGTGGTGTCCTGAGTTCATGACTGGCATTTGAGATAAAAACTTTTTGAGTGCCGAATGAAGTCTCCAGACGTTCAAGCATATTATTAAAGGTCATGGCAAGCCTTCCTATCTCATCTTTTTCGTGGAGTACAGGAACTCTTAAATTCAGACTTGTTATTGAAATATCCTCAACTCTTTTTAACATATCTGAAATTGGCTTCAGCGCTCTTCCTGAATATAGCCAGCCTGCGACAGTAAAGATGAAAAGGCTGACAATGCATACTATTAATAATATGATTCTTAATTTTAAGAGGAATGCATGTCCTGCAACATCTGTAGCTGCTGCAATCACAACAAACCTGTCAAATTTTGCGGTGTATAAGGTTCCTATTACCTGATATGAACCCTGGTTAAAGGTCACTCTTTGTAAGAGCCGGACAGTCTCAATTACGTTTGTCGAATATTTTATTTCACCTTCTTTATCAGAGCTATAGATTATGTCATCGAGGAAGTTTATGATTATTATCTTCTCATTATAAAGGTTCACAGGATTATCCTTCTCAAGTTCAGAAACTCGTCCCGGATCAATATTATCCGCATCCAGCAGTAGTTTTGCCGTGCTTCTGGCTTTGCTTCGGAGACGGTTGAAAAAGTCCTCCTGTCGGAAATTTGCTGATGAAAAGTATATTGCAGCTGAAGCAATTATCATAATTGCTCCACCTATCAGGAGAAATTGTAATGTTAATCTGGTTCTTATCTGCATTGTGTAGTGTAGTCAAATTTGATTACAAATTCTTAGGATTTCGGATTTCGGATTTGGGATTTCGGATTGTTTTTTTTTGCTGTTTTGCCTGTTGCCGTAAATATTGCAGTCAGTTCATCAGCTTCTTTTATAATATCCTTTAATTCTTTAATTTTAAGGAGTTTACCTTCAATAATAAGTTCGAGCCAGAAAAGAGTTTCATCACATTCCTCTTCGACAATAGCAATTTTTTGAGATGAAGTCTGCATTACTTCTTGCCCTGCAAGCAGAACGATAATTCGCAGCAACGGAGGTTCCTGAAAGAATAATTTGATTACCAATAGTATTCCCTGCTTTATTATTTGGGAGGTTTTCTACTAACTTAAGAATATGCAAAGCAAACTTCTTAGTTCTGATTTTAAGTTCTTCTTTAGTCATTTCTTTTAAATCTTTATATCTTCATTTTTTGCTAAATCCGAAATCGAAAATCCGAAATCCGAAATTCTACACTTCACCGAAAATATATCCGAACCCCACCCTTGTATGGATCAGTTTTTTGTCATAGCCCTTATCAATCTTCTTTCTGAGGAAGTTAATATAAACATCAACAACATTAGTCCCGAAATCAAAACTTGCTTCCCATACTTTTTCCGCAATATCATTTCTCGACAATACCCTTCCGCTGTTTCTCATAAAATATTCAAGCAAGGCAAACTCTTTAGCAGTCAGATCGATGTGTGTATTACCCCTGCAGGCATCCTTTTTTATTAGGTCGAGTTCCAGATCGCCGACTACCAATTTGTTATGTGCATCTGCTGATTGGTTTGCTTTCCTTAGAAGAACTTTAACTCTGGCAAGTAATTCTCTGAATTCAAAAGGTTTAACAAGGTAATCATCGGCACCCGAATCAAAGCCTATGAGCTTATCGTCGGTCGTTCCCAGTGCTGAGAGCATAAGCACCGGAACATCAGAGTTTATCGTTTTGAGTTTTCTGCAAAGATCAAGTCCGCTGATTCCGGGTATTATAACATCGAGGATATAGAGATCATATTTATAAAGGTGTGCCAGTTTATCAGCCGATATGCCATCATATGCGATCTCTGCCACATACTGGCTTTCTTCAAGTCCCTTTTTTATAAATGAAGCTACTTTGGGTTCGTCCTCGACAATCAATATTTTCATATTATTCTGTTAATATATTAACAATGTTTCATTCCGGAATTTTAATTGTTTAGCAATATTACGAATTTTCTCCAAATGATTTTTTAGAATACATGATTTGGGTCTTTTTTGTAACGGTCATGCCATGGCATGTCGCTACCCGGGTTTATCCTGATTCTGTCAGTCCCTGAAATGAAATTGATAATGAATCGAAGGGACACGCCATGTTGTTACCACAGCATAATTCATAGCGTAACCCTTCCAACATTAAAATAGGATTAAATTTGTGTTAAAAATCATTAAAGTATGTTAAAAATTCTTTTGTGGTGTGTTTACTTCTTGTTAACTTTACATTGATTTAGAGCATAGAGTGTTCAAATCGACTAAACCATTTAAATAACTTGTGAAAAAACCATTTACTATGCAAATTACTACTAGAGTACGGCGCATCGCGCTGTTTTTGCTGAGTATGGTACTTTCTGCCGGCATGGTATTTGCCCAGGAGAGAACCATTACCGGAACGGTTACCGCAGCAGGCGAAGGACCAGTGCCGGGAGTTAACGTCACTGTTCAGGGAACAACCATCGGAGCTATTACCGACCTGGCTGGAAAATTTACTTTAAAAGTTCCGGGTCCTGCTTCAGTTCTTGTTTTTTCTTCTGTTGGCTATCTGACACAGCAGGCAACAGTTGGCACTCTGAATGTAATCGATGTTATAATTGAATCAGATGTCAGAGCTCTTTCAGAGGTTATCGTTACAGGATACTCCTCACAGAGAAAGAGAGACCTTACCGGTGCAGTAGGTGTAGTTGAAACCTCATCTCTGAAAGCTGTACCGACTGGCAACGTAACAAACCAGTTGCAGGGACGTACATCAGGTGTGACAGTTATTGGTACAGGTGAACCGGGAGAAACCTCAAGAATCAGGATCAGGGGATTCAGCTCATTCGAGAATAACGATCCTCTCTATATCGTTGACGGTGTACCTACACAGAATATATCAGACCTGAACCCGAACGATGTTGAATCAATCTCGGTACTGAAAGATGCCGGTGCTGCATCAGTTTACGGATCAAGGGCATCAAATGGTGTTATTGTTGTTACAACAAAAAAAGGTGGTAATGGGATCAAAGTTACCTATGATATGTATACCGGCACACAACTTGCTGGCGGCGGACCAACAAAGGATCTCCTCAGCACAGAGGAATATGCAAATCTTCAATGGCTGGTGTATGGTAACGACGGAACTGTTGAAACACACCCGATTTACGGTCCATCATCAAATGCAACTCCGACTTTACCTAGCTGGGCGGCACATACCGACTGGTATGATGTTATTACAGATAATGCCGGAATGTCAAACCATGATGTTACCCTTTCAGGTGGTAATGATAATGCAAAATTCTTTGCAGGTGTAGGTGTTTTCAAACAGAATGGTATTATCAGGCATACTGACAATTCAAAATATACAGCCAGATTCAATTCTGAATTCAAGATTCTTAACGGCCGTGTTAAAATAGGTGAGAACGTATCAACAAGGTTTGGTAAGTCACATGGTGTTGCAAACCTTGAAGAGGGAAGCCCAATTCAGATGGGTCCTTACAGATCTCAGCCAATTGTTCCTGCAATCATAACTGATCCTATAACCGGGACATCTCATAATTTTATTGCCGGTGAATGGGGTGGAACAGGAATTACCTCACGACTTGGTAATGCGACAAATGCTCTCGCTAACCTTACCAGAGCAAAAGATAATCTCAACCACAATATCAACATGATGGGTAGTGGTTTTCTTGATGTAGCTATACTGAAAGGTCTTAATTTCAGATCAACACTTGGTGGAACATTTTATACCGGCTGGTATGCAAATTACAACCAGTTTACTTATGAGAACGCTGAGAATAATGCAACGTCCGGTATGACCGAAGGTGCATACTACGGAGCCAACTGGACCTGGACCAATACATTGGCATTTGATAAGACTTTTGGTGACCATAAGATAGCTGCAGTAGCAGGTTATGAGAGCAATAAGATCAACATGAATCGTAGTGTTGAAGGTACCCGTGCCGGCTATTTCTCCGATGCAATCGATTACCGCGTTCTCAATAACGGTTCAACAATCACAGGTGCAAGTTCATCTGCAGATACTCCGACCTCACTGGTTTCAATGTTTATGAAAGCAGATTATGGATTCAAGGGCAAATATTTATTGAGCGCCACTATCCGTCGTGATGGGTCCTCTGTTTTCGGTTTAGACAACCGTTTTGGCGTGTTCCCATCCTTCTCCGGTGCGTGGAGAGTTGGTGATGAAGCATTTCTTGACGGTCTCGACTGGCTGAGTGATCTGAAAATAAGAGGATCATGGGGAACAATGGGTAATCAGCTTGCAGTATCTCCTGCTAATGCATTCTTCCTTTTCGGAGGCGATGCAGCTACTTCATTCTATGATATTACCGGTGCCGGAACTTCATCACAGCAGGGGTTCAGACCAACCAGGATTGGTAACCCTCTCGCCAAGTGGGAGACGAACGTAACTACCGATATCGGTTTCGAAGCTCAGTTGTTCGACAGCAAGTTTGGTATAGTATTTGACTGGTACTCAAAACAAACCGAGGACCTGCTTTTCAATCCTGAATTGCCTGGTACCGCCGGTAGTGCATCTCAGCCTTATATCAACATTGCTTCCATGTCTAATAAAGGTATCGATTTTGAACTTACTTATAAAAATACCTTTGGCGATCTTGGTTTTAACGCAAGCGCTGTTTTGACAACTGTTAATAATGAAATTGTAAAGATAGCTGAAGGCGTTCCATTTTTCGATTGGGGTGGCTCTAGGATAGGTTCTTACAACAGGAACATGGTAGGACACCCAATGTCGGCGTTCTATGGATATCAGGTTGTAGGTCTGTTCCAGGAAGCTGATTTCCACACTGAATTAGTAAATGGTGTTTCCACACTTGTGTTGAATGCTGATATTCCTAAACAGGATGGCGCAGAACCAGGCTTCTTCAGATATGCAAACAATGATGCCACCGACAATGTTATTTCTCCGACTGACAGGACATTCATCGGTGATCCGAACCCGGCATTCACTTACGGTCTGAACCTTGCATTTACATATAAGAATTTTGATCTCTCAACATTCATCTATGGTTCAGAGGGTAACGATATCTTAAATAATAATAAGTGGTGGGTTGACTTCTGGCCATCATTCCAGGGACAAAAGAGTCAGGACCTTCTTTATAACAGCTGGACCCCATCTAACGTGAATGCAACAATTCCGAAGGCCTCAAATAAGTCGAACTTTTCAACAAACACCGTATCTTCAAGTTACTATCTTGAGGATGGTTCATTCATGAGAATGAAGAACCTGCAGCTTGGCTATACAATACCCGAAAGTGTACTTAACAGAATTAAAGTGAAATCTTTAAGAGTTTATGTACAGGGTGTTAACCTGTTCAC
>JANNKF010000011.1:0-1935 GCA_031396165.1 Bacteroidales bacterium
GAAAGAAATTGAGGTAACTGAAGTTTTTCCAGTGGAAAAGCATTATAAAACAGAATCTTATGATAAGATTGAACATGTTTTTATTGATTATCCTTTGCAGTTGATCAATAAAATCACCAATCTCTTCCTTTTTCTGCAGAATGGTCAGTTGCAACGATATATACTTTATGGTATTATCTTTATTACAGCAATATTAACTCTGCCACTTATTTTCAATAAGATTATGACTGTATTTCATTTTTTAGATAATTTATAAGATGCTAAGCATACTATTAATTTTGTTCGTAAGTATCTTTTTTACAGGGATTATTATACGGACCAAGAGCATAGCCTCAGGCAGAAAGGGTCCGGGAATAATGCAGCCGGTTAAGGATGTGATAAGATTGTTCAGAAAGGGGGCAGTTTACAGCGAGACAACAAGCATTATCTTCAGGCTTGCTCCGGTCATTTACTTTTCTTCAGTTGTGATGGCTTGCCTGGTAATCCCTTTCGGACCTTACAAAGGTGTAGTAAGTTTTGATGGAGATTTTATTTTCTTTGCTTATATTCTTGCACTCGGTAAATTTTTAAACATTATTGCCGCGATGGATACCGGCAGCAGTTTTGAAGGGATGGGAGCGAGCCGCGAAGCCCTCTATTCAATGTTTGCTGAGCCTGCATTTTTCATTCTCATTGGTTCATTTGCCCTTCTGACCGGAAATACTTCATTCTACGATATTTTTGCAACTCTCCACCTGGGGTCATCGATCACCTATATGCTCGGAGCAATGGCGGCTTTCGTACTGCTTATGATTGCAATGATAGAGAATAGCAGAATGCCGGTTGATGATCCAAAGACGCATCTTGAATTAACAATGGTGCACGAAGTAATGATACTGGATAACAGTGGGTTTGATCTTGGTCTGATTCTTACAACAGGATATCTTAAGTTTGCTATGTACGGTGCTATTATTGCAGATTTTTTTATCGGCGGACTGGCTCTCATCTGGGCCTTTTTGATCTTTCTTTTTATTCAGATCCTTTTTGCAGTTTTGGTCGGATTGATTGAATCTTTCATGGCCAGGTTCAGAATGAGTCACAATCCACAGTTTATTTTAACACTCTCATCAGTTAGTTTTTTGATATTCCTGGGAGTATTACTGGTTTTGGAAAAATTTGCTTAAATCCTTGAAAAATGACGAACGTATTTTTGATCATATTTATTATCAGCCTTTTGTATGTATCTATTGCAAACAGGATAATCACTTATGTACGGGTTCTTGCACTTCAGGGATTCATCCTTTTCGGAGTTACATTTCTTCATCTTCAGGAAATCCAGACATGGAACCTTGTACTGATCCTGCTTGAGACAATTATCTTCAAAGCAATCGCGGTGCCTGTTTTTCTGGGATACCTTATTAAACGTAATAGAATAACACGCGAATCAGAACCTTATCTTCCTCATTTTATATCATTGATAATTATAACATTAATAATTGTAGTTACAGTATTGCTTGCTAATTCTATTCAGGATACTCATCTCGATAAGATCTTCTTCATTGTTTCGTTATCGACTCTTTTTACAGGGCTCTATTTTATAGCTTCAAGGAAAAAGATAATCACACATGTTATGGGTTACCTTATGATCGAAAATGGTGTATTTGTTCTTTCTCTCGCGGTTGGAAATGAAATGCCGAACCTTGTAAACCTGGGCATAATGCTTGATGTATTTGCAAGTGTGCTTATTCTCGGAATCTTTCTGAACAAAATAGGAGATGTATTTAAGGATGTTGATGTTGACCAGCTTAGTAATTTGAAAGACTATTAAACAAAGAAATAATGACCGGGATTTATCTTATAACAGCTTTTATAATTGCAGGATGGCTATTTGCAAACAGAAATGAATTGGTTAATTACATTCTGGTTATCGTCTTCGGAATTATTCAGATTGGATTT
>JANNKF010000015.1:0-15970 GCA_031396165.1 Bacteroidales bacterium
TCCACTCCGAAAACTTCATTTGCCCCTAAATCCCCTAAAGGGGACTTTAGCATTACTTTGAATTTCAGTGTTTTCCCTTTAGGGATAAGGGCAAAAAAACACTGAAATTCAGAATAATTGACTTTTCGGAGTGGACTCAAACTTTAAAGTTAAATATTTGAACCATAATAATTGATGCATCCATCAAAATGTGTACCGTATTCAATTCCGAGATTATTGTTAACAAAATAACAATAGGATGGTGAGTAAATATTTATGAACTTTGGGGAAGATTGTAATCCGGTTTAAGATTATTCCTAAAACTGATTTTCTTCGCTCCCTTTAGGGTAAGGGGCTAACGAAGAAAATCAATTGGTTTTTATGCGTGATTCCAAATACTAGTATGTTTTTAAATGCATATTGTTATGAATTACAGATTGTTAGCTTGTTCGTTGATTTTAGTGTTATCATTTTCCTCATGCACGAAAAAAGAGGTTTCAATTCTTAGTTTTACCGGATTTGCGCAGGGAACAACTTATAGTATTCTTTACGACAACAACAAGAGAATTTCTCCTGAGGATATGAAGATTAAGGTTGATAAGATTCTCGATGATTTTGACATGTCACTTTCATTATATAAAGATTCATCCGTCTTGTCAAGAATAAACCGTAATGAAGATGTTACCCCTGATCCTTATTTCACCGAGGCATATAAAAAGGCAGTATATATTTCGGAAATAACTGATGGTGCCTTTGATATTACTGTCGGGCCACTGGTAAAAGCATGGGGGTTTGGTCCGGATGCCATGAAAAATTTCAGGGAATCTAACAGGGACAGTCTCCTGAACCTGGTAGGTATGGAAAAAATTTCCATGGTAAACGGGAAAGTGATTAAAAGTGACCCTGGAATAAATCTTGATTTTAATGCATTGGCTCAGGGTTATTCTGTAGATGTTGTTTGTGCGTTTTTCGATAAACTTGGCTTTAAGAATTACCTGGTTGAAATCGGTGGTGAGGTAAGAGCAAAAGGAACCAAAGCAGGAGCCCTCTGGAGAATTGGAATAGATAAACCTATAGATGGAAATATGTCACCTGGAGAAACGCTTCAGGCTATAATTAAAATAAGCGATAAAGCCCTCTCGACATCAGGTAACTACAGAAAATTCTATATTGAAGATGGGAAAAAATATTCACATCATATTGATCCCAGAACAGGGAATATTTCAAAGAATTCGCTGTTAAGTGTTACGATTATTGCCGATGAATGTGCGCTTGCCGATGGTATCGCTACAGGTTGTCTGGTTATGGGTAAGGATGCAGCAATAGAATTTATTAACAGCCATCCTGAGTTAAGTGCTTTCTTTATTTATTCCGATGATTTGGGTAATTTCAACACCTGGTTTTCTGAAAGCCTCAAAGAATTTATAACTGAAGAAATTTAAAATATAAATCTCACGCTAAGGAGCGAAGTTCACGATAGTCATCATCATTTCTTTTTTGATATTTAAACAACACTCAATAATTTTTGTTTAATGCAAAGGAGTTGGAGAATCCCCCAGATATTAATTATGAAATGAGACAGACATTAAAAGAAACCGGTGTAATCCTAAGTAAAGAGACAATCCTTGCCGATTTCAGGCTGGCAAACCTTAGCAGGAATTTAAGTATTACAGGTCGCCGCGAGGTCCTTACGGGAAAAGCAAAGTTCGGAATTTTTGGCGATGGGAAGGAAATAATACAATTAGCATTGGCAAAACAATTCAGGGATGGTGACTGGAGATCAGGTTATTACCGCGACCAGACCTGGATGATGGCAATGGGTCTCTACGACTCTCTCGAATTTTTCCATCAACTCTATGGTAATACTGAGAGGTTTGTAAGTCATGGAAGCGGGGGAAGAGTGTTTAATAATCACTTCTGCCTTCCGAACATTAATTCAGATGGAACATGGCGCGACCTGATGAAACAGAAAAATTCCTCAGCAGATGTCTCGCCTACTGCCAGCCAGATGCCTAGACTGCTTGGACTTGCATACGCTTCAAAACTTTTCAGACAAAATAAAGAACTTCATAAGTTTACTACTCTCACTGCAAAAGGAAATGAGGTAGCATTTGGGTCGATTGGCGATGCAAGTACATCGGAAGGGCACTTCTGGGAGACAATGAATGCCGCTGGAGTATTACAGGTGCCAATGGCTATTTCGGTATATGATGATGGCTATGGAATTTCAGTACCCAAAAAATACCAGACAACCAAAGGAAGCATTTCAGAATTACTCAAGGGATTTGAAAGTGAAAAAGATAAACCGGGAATAAGAATACTAAAAGGAAAGGGCTGGGATTATCCGGGTCTCATTGAATTATATAAAGAAGGCATTGCATTTTGCAGGGAGCATCAAACTCCCGTGCTATTTCATATTGAAGAGGTTACGCAACCCCAGGGTCATTCAACTTCAGGTTCCCATGAGCGGTATAAAAATGAAGAAAGATTAAAATGGGAAGATGAATTTGATCCTATACGGAAAATGAGGGATTGGATACTCGAAACAGGCTTTGCCACATCTGACGAATTGGACAGGCTTGTTGCCGAAACCGAGGAAGAGGTAAAGGAATCAAGAAAAAATGCCTGGGAGATCTTCCACGATCCCATAAACGTTGAGCGGGATGCCCTCGTGAAGATTATAAATGACAGAAACTGCAAGTGTGCCGATGATATAAAAGAGGATACTGTGGATAATTATACAAATGATCTTAAGCTGATTGCTGCACCCATAAGAAAAGATAATTTTGTAACAGCGCGTAAGATTCTCAGAAATGTTTGCCAATCGTGTTCGAAATCAGATAACCTGAAAGAGGAATTGCAGGGATGGCTGAAACGTAATAATGAGGATGCAGCGAAAAGTTATGATAAATACCTTTATAATGAAACTCCTACCTCTGTTCTCAATGTTAAACCCGTTCCGCCAACATATTCTGTCGATTCGCCTGAAGTTCCCGGGAGACAGATTTTAAGAGATAATTACGATAAATTGTTTTCAAAATATCCCCTGCTTGTCATTTTCGGTGAAGATGTTGGTGGTATAGGCGGTGTTAATCAGACACTTGAAGGGATGCAGAAAAAGTATGGTGAGCTTCGTATTACTGATACGGGAATTCGGGAAGCTACAATTCTGGGTCAGGGTATTGGCTTATCGCTCAGAGGTATGCGACCCATAGCCGAGATCCAGTACCTCGACTATCTGATGTATGCATTACAGCTTTTAAGTGACGATCTGGCAACTACACACTACAGATCAGCTGGCAGAATGGTTGCTCCTTTGATAATAAGCACCCGTGGACACAGGCTTGAAGGTGTATGGCATTCGGGTTCTCCGATAAGCATGGTTATCGGAGCAGTAAGAGGAGTTTATGTGTGTTCGCCCAGAGACATGACGAGGGCGGCAGGTTTTTATAACACCCTTCTTGAAGGTAATGACCCGGCCATAGTAATTGAACCTCTGAACGGTTACAGGCTTAAGGAGAGGCTGCCGGATAATCTGGGAGAATTCCGTCTGCAGCTTGGCATCCCTGAAATATTGAATCAGGGAACTGATATCACGATAGTTACTTATGGATCAACAGTAAAAGTAGCAGTTGAGGCGGTGAAACATCTGGCTGCGCATAATATCTCTGTAGAACTTATTGATGTTCAAACCCTTCTTCCTTTCGATATAAATAGAATAATACTTCAGTCAATAAAGAAAACCAACAGGGTCCTTTTCCTCGACGAAGATGTTCCGGGGGGAACCACAGCTTATATGATGCAGGAGGTTCTCGAAAAACAGGGTGCATGGAATTTCCTGGACTCCCCGCCAAAAACACTCACTGCCAAGGAACATCGTCCGGCCTATACCACCGACGGCGACTATTTCTCGAAGCCAAGTGCTGAAGATATCTATGATGTTATATATGGAATTATGAAGGAGGCAACTCCTGAGAAATATTAATCTAATTAATTTGCCCCCCAACCCCCCCTAAAGGGGGGCTAATTTGCTCATATTAAGAAAATTACCCTAAAGGATCAGGCTAATAGATCAGGTTAATTACTTTTCAGGAGTGATAACATGTCTTTATTAATGTAATTATCTAATATAAACCGAGTTAAGCCCCCTTTAGGGGGTAGGGGGGCTAATTAGCAGAATCTATTCTGTAACCCCGATAATTCTTAGTAATTCAGTTGCAGCATCCCTCGGACCTGTCGATTCGTAACCGGCAATACCAAGCCTGGTACGCATCTGTCCGACAAATATTTTATTACTGAAGAATGAGGCAAAGTATTTGGCTGCGATTTTATCGTGCAGTTCTTTATATTCCGGGGGACCAAAAATATTTGCAAAATATGAGTGCACCAACCCGCTTGATGTTGTAGTACCCTTACTCATCACAGCCCCTTCGCTGAAAATGTCGAGAGCCCACTCTGCTGAACTGAATCTTTCAATTACAGGGTGTTCGTTATCAATCTCTTCATAATTATTGGCATAAAGGATATAATCGATCTTATGGCCCTGTATTACAGTCTCAAACTTTGTTACCGGGAATACTATTCTTGCATTTACCTGGCTGGGGTTCATAATTATTGACCTGTCGAGGTGACCAAATGCATACCCGGGCTGGAGGTCATCGAGACGCAGAAATGCGCCGATCTCAGTTCCGTAACCTATCGGGCACCCATCCGGATCGAGCTCGATGGAACCCATATCATCGGCAATAATTGTCAGTTGACGAATATGTTTTTCACCAAGCACCCTGAAGGCTTCAAGTGTTTCAGATTTTCCTGCACCTGTATCGCCCATCATAAGTATTGTGGCTTCTTTGTTCCCCTGCAAAAGGATTTTTACCATCGCCCCGTGAAATGGCATATTGCCTGATTTCATTACTATGGAATTATGCAACGTAAGTACCATCTTTTTCAGATATCCGAAATATCCGAATTCGGGTCTGTTTGGAATGGCGCCAATGAAAACACCGTTTTTTTCATCATCGAAAAAGACAGTTGAGTACCTTGATAATCCATCAATCGAAGTTCCGGGTACACCGTACAGAAACAAAGCATCTGGTTTTTTGAGAAGGTCATCATCGCCTGCCAGCTGGAAAAGATTACACATGGAGAGTCCCAGTTCGAAAAACTCCAGATGAAAATATACCATTATCAGCAACTTACCAACTTTGGCCGGGTAACAGATCCAGTCACCCGATTCTAATTCGACCAGATCAATTGGATTCTGCTCTATCCGTTTGAAATGGCCTGTCCTTTTATTCATTGGTTGTTGAATAACCAAAGGTGGATAGATAAGCATCTGCCGGATGACAGGTATTGAATTCAGTTTTTTGTACTTGTCGCCTGTATATGGAATATTTTTTGGAAGCGAAATAACAGCCATTTCTGCGCCTGCCGGTACCTGTCTGTAGACTCTCGGATGACTTCCTGTTATATTTTCCTGGATATGCCTGTAAACAGTACGTATAAGATGAGTCAGCCTTTCAATTGTCTCATTGAATGTACGGTAGGGCCTTTTATCCAGCCTGTCACCCTCTGAGTCATTTATAATAAACCGGTCGAAGTGGCGCCAGTAGTCATAAAGATATTCAACGAAATTTGCCAGAGCATCAAGATCCTTTAGAAAAGGTCCTGAGTTCTCAAAAATATGAGGAACCAGACTACTTTCATACTTCACCAGAAATGTCAGGGTCTTTACAAGATCATCTACAGATTCCCCTGTAATTTCACACTTATTGAAAATACAGACCAACGGTGAGTTCTTTGACTTCAAATCCTCCAGACAATGTTCCAGTACAGACCTGAATTTATCGCTTGCCAACAGCTCTTCAGCGGTCTCGCACATCCTTTCACGGATATTTAAAACAGCTTTATTCCCGATTATACGTAGCGTACTTCTTTGCATGATAATATTTAACAATCTGGGCAAAAATATGATAATATTTAATTGATGATGAGTATTTAGTTAATTATTTTTGTATAATATTGATAACGCACTTTAAATTGAGTTTATGGAAAAGGAACTCGACATGTTTGCTATACTTCCTGAGGATAAAATACCGGAAAAAGGTAAGATTCTTATTTCCGAACCCTTCCTTCCTGATACATTCTTCAGCCGGAGTATCGTATACCTCACCGATCATAGTCCTCAGGGTTCTGTAGGCTTTATACTCAATAAAAAGGTTGAATTGAAACTAAGTTCTGCAATAACCGGTTTTGAAGGCTGGGATGAATTACTGAATATGGGTGGACCTGTAGCACCCGATACAATTCATTATCTTCATAATATGGGAGATATGGTACCAAAAAGTATTCTTGTTGAAGACAATGTTTTCTGGGGTGGCGATATTGACAGTATCAGGGATCTTGTTGCTACCGGAGATATTAAACAGTCGCAGATAAGGTTTTTTCTGGGATATTCAGGGTGGTCGGCAGGACAGCTCGAGCGGGAGCTGAAAGAAGACTCATGGGTTATTGCCAGGGTAAAGCCTGAGATAATAATGAATAATCGTGGCGAGGATACCTGGAAACGGGTTTTGAGAAGCCTGAATAATAAATATAGGATCTGGGCTGATTTTCCGGATTCTCCGGAGATGAATTAGTTAAAGGGTTAAATATGTAATATCCTGTAAATCAGCTCCTTCAGCAGCTCTCCGTGATCTGTACCCGGATCACAATATCCCTTTGATCTCATATCGTAAGTGCGAAGAAGGCTTATCACCTGAACAGTTTTGGCAACATTGTACTTTGTGGCTGAGTTTTCATACTCCTTCACGAAGAATGGATTTACCTTCAAGGCTGCAGCAACATTATTTTTCGATTTATCGGTAAGATAGTGGAATGTCAGAAGTTTGCTGAAGTAAGTGAATAACGAGGCAAGTGTGGGGGTCAACGGGTTTTCTTTAGGGTTGTTGGCAAAATAGTTTACAATCATGTTTGCCTTCTTTATATTTTTCTCCCCGAGGGCTTTCTGCAATTCGAAATTATTATAATCTTTACTTATCCCGATGTTTTTCTCGATCAACGCAGTTGTGATCAATGGCTTGCCTTCAGGTAAAGTAATTATGAGTTTATCAAGCTCATTTACAATCTTATGCAGATCGGTTCCAAGGTATTCGGTAAGCATGGCACTGGCGCTGGGATCGGTTTTTATGCCCTTTAACATGAGGTATCTCTCAATCCAGCCCGGGATAAGATAATCCTTCACTCTTGATGATTCGAGATAGACTCCATGGCTCTCAAGCATTTTAAAAAGTTTAGTCCTTTTATCAAGAGATTTGTATTTATAGCAGAGGACCAGAATTGTAGAGTGAAGTGGTTTTTCGAGATAAACTGCCAGATCCTCAATCTTCTTTAATGACTGAGCTTCCTTAATAATGATTACCTGATGGCTCGACATCATCGGAAATCTCCGCGCCGTGTCTATTATTGATGGAATATTTGTGTCGTCGCCATAAAGGATCATCTGATTGAAATCTTTTTCTGCTTCAGGTAATACCTTTTCTTCTATATAATTGGTTATCAGATCTATATAATACGGTTCCTCTCCGGCAAGAAAATATACAGGTTTAAAAATCCTGTTTTTCAGATCAGATATTATCTCCTCGTAGGTAGCTGCCATGGTCAGAATTTCAGATGTTTAACAGATACGCCATTCTCAATGATTTCCCTGAGAGAGTCGATGCCAATTTTCAGATGCATTTCAACATATTCATTTGTCACTTTTATATCGCTGGCCTCGGTTTTGATACCGGTTGAGATCATAGGCTGATCAGAGACCAGGAGAAGTGCACCTGTCGGGATCTCATTTGCAAAACCAACGGTAAATATCGTTGCGGTCTCCATATCAATAGCCATGGCACGGGTCTTCACAAGGTATTTTTTAAACCTGTCATCATATTCCCATACCCGTCTGTTTGTTGTATATACTGTTCCTGTCCAGTACTCTCTGTTGTATCGTGTTATTGTGGCAGATATCGCGCTCTGCAGTTTGAATGCCGGTAAAGCGGGTACTTCGATTGGAAGATAATCGTTAGAAGTTCCATCGCTTCTGATTGCAGCGATGGGCAGTATCAGATCACCAAGAGTATTTTTCTTTTTTAATCCGCCACATTTTCCGAGGAAGAGAACTGCATTCGGATCAACTGCACTCAGCAGATCCATTATTGTTGCGGCGTTAGGACTACCCATTCCAAAGTTGATAATGGTAATTCCGTCAGCAGTGGCACTTGCCATATTATTTTCTTTTCCTTCAACCGGAACATTGTTCCATTTTGCAAACAGGTTGACATAATAGTTATAATTGGTAAGCAGAAAGTATTTCCCGAAGGTACCAATCGGTTTACCTGTATATCGCGGAAGCCAGTTATTAACAATTTCCTCTTTGGTCTTCATAAAAAAGTACTTAAAGTGAACTAAAGTTCGAAGTGCCTAAAGTTAAAGAAAAGTTTAAAGTGATCTAAAGTTTGGATTGACTGAAGTTTTAATTCGCAAAATATAAAGATTAAGATATTGATAGTAACTCTAAGTACTTTAGGCACTCCAAACTCTAGGCACTTATAAATTATCTCAATATATTTGTAACTGAATGATTGTAATTTTATCCATTTCCTTAGTGTTCCTTGGTGAGGGACCTTAGTGTTCCCCGTCCGAACGGACTTCGTCCGGGCGGGCTTGGTGGTAAAAAAATAACCACAAAGGGCTCAAAGGTATACACAAAGGATCGCAAAGTCTCATAAAATGAATTAATATTAATTTAAGTAATTCAAGTCATCAAAAATACAAAACTTAGTTGAAAGAGTTAAACCTGCCGGCATATTCGTTCAGAATTTCAGGGAAAGAAGGATCTGAAACGATTCTCGATCCGTTAAGAAAGAAATATGTTAAACTCACTCCGGAGGAATGGGTTCGGCAGAATTTTATCCAATACCTGATAAATGAAGGAGGGTACCCTCCGGGACTCATGGGTGTTGAGGTTATGTTCAAACTTAATAAACTGAGCCGAAGAGTTGATATTCTTATCCATAACAGGGAAGGTAAGCCTGTAATGATTGTGGAATGCAAGGCTCCGGAGATTAAAATTAACGACACTGTTTTTGATCAGATAGTAGTTTATAATCTGGGACTAAAAGTGCCTTATATAGTTGTGACGAACGGAATAGATCATTATGCCTGCAAAATGGATTACACTACCAACAAATACGAATTTCTGCTTGTGATACCTCTTTATACTGACCTGTTAACCTGATATTTAGTATGATAAATGTTACATGTGCCGTTATCCGGAATGAAGAAGATGAAGTATTGATTGTGCAACGGGGAGAGGCAACGGATCATCCTTTTAAATGGGAGTTTCCCGGGGGTAAACTGGCAGGAGGGGAGAGTGATGAAGAGTGTATAATCCGGGAAATCAGGGAAGAACTTTCGATGGATATTGTCATCTGCGGCAGACTCCCGGTTGTCGAACATGACTACGGACATAAACAGATAAAGCTGATACCTTTTATCTGCGATACCCTTGATGAATTACCATTTCTTTCAGAACATCTGGCTTATAAATGGCTGAATGGCCAAGAACTTATTTCAGCTGATTTTTCAGAGGCCGATATATTTGTTGCGAAAAACTATCTGGAAAGGTTCCAAAATCAAAATACAAGGGAAAAGTTGGAACCTGATGAAACTAAACAGTCGTTGAATGATGATTCTGATCTTAAGGCGATGATTAACAAGCTAATGAGCGTGAGGGAGACTGAGTGGATTGCAACCTCTGCGATTGAGAATCCTGTCATATTTATGAAGCTTTTTGAATATTCACTCTCTGCTGATACAAAACTGGCTTTTCATTCCTCATGGGCAATGACAAAGGTTTGTGATAAGTATCCCGATATTATCTATCCTTACCTCCCCGACATGATCGCCTCATTAAACAATCTTAACAATGAGAGTGTCCTTCGCTCTTTCCTTAGAATAATTTCTCTCAGCAAAATTGAGAAAATAAACAATAGTCTGCACGGAATACTGGCTGATTTCTGTTTCAATATGCTAAAATCCGGGTTTTCGGCAATTGCAGTTAAAGCTTATTCAATGGAGATTCTATATAATCTGGTTGTGATTTATCCGGAATTACTAAATGAGCTAACTGCAACCATAAACATCCTGGAAGGTGATGGATCAGCAGGGATCATAGCCAGAGGGCGAATGATTCTGAAAAAACTTGGAAAAACGCCTATAGCCCCAAAATCCAGTCAGATATAATCTTAAGAGCCTCAGGGGAAAAGGTCTCCTCAATGTTTCCATATTCGGCAGGTAACCCTTTTTCTGAATGCTGGAAGAGATGATTCAGCCCTTCAATTCTGAGGGTTTTATAGTTTTTATTACCACCGGCTTTAAGCGCTTTTTCAATTTCCAGAAGGTTCTCATCTGCTGCAACCTGGAGATCCTTTGATCCGTTGAGTGCCAGTACCGGACAGGTTACTTTTTTCCAGAAAACAGTAGGATCAGTTATCATAAAATATCTGAGCCATGATAAGCCTTCAGGATTAAGACTTTGCTGAATCTGTTTAAGGTTCTTGTCAGTTTCCTCCGGAGAGGTTTTCTTTTCAATAAGTATCTGTTTGTAAGTAGCCAGCATCTTTTCAGAAGCTTTGTTATTATCAGCCTCCTTTTTCAATATTGCGAAAAGTTTTTTGTTTATAGAAATGGATTCTTCAATCTGTTTTTCAGTCAAGCCCGATACACGACTGATATCAGCCGCCTGACGATGAATTATCTTATCGCCGTGGAAACCGGGTCCCGCAAGCGAAACTATGAAGGCTATTTCCTTATTTGAAGAGGCAATTATCGGAGCAATTAATCCACCTTCACTGTGTCCAATAAAACCAATTTCTTTTTGCCTGATATTTGGGTTACTCTTCAGGAAGTTAAAGGCCGCTTCGGCATCAGTTGCGAAATCAGCGGAGGTAGCATTAAGTGGTGTTCCCTGAGATTTACCTACGCCTCTGTCGTCATATCTGAGAACAGCAATTCCATTACGTGTCAGATAATCAGCTAATACGAGGAACGGTTTATGTCCCATAAGCTCTTCGTTCCTGTTCTGGGCACCGGATCCTGATATTAATACCACTGCAGGGAACGGTCCCTTTCCTGAAGGAATGGTAATTGTCCCGGCCAGCTTAATATTGAACTGATCATTATTAAAGGTAACATCTTCAGAAATATAAGGAAATGGTTCTTTAGGTTCCTGTGGTCTGTTAATTGAAAAGGCAGCTTTTAACTTTACAATATTCAATGGAAGAGAGTTCCCTGCCTGTTTCCAGGTTCCCTCTATGAGTGTATCATTTTTAACAGACCCGTTATACTCTGCCATTAACATTGGTGCTTCAATTTTCAAAGATTCTCCGGTATAAGTAACATTTCCGAGTTTTATATTCTTTGCACCCTGATCAGGACTATCGAGTGTTGCAGAAAGGGAGTCGTTACCGGCAACTGAAATGTTAAAAACTATTCTCAGGTCAATTGCTCCTGTACTTATTTTTCCAAGCCATGAGCCATTAATAGATTTATAATCAATGTTTTGCGATTCAGCTGATTGTGAAATAATTAACAGGCAAATGAAGGATGGCAGAAAGAATATTTTTTTCATGGTTGTAATTTGAAAAGCAAAGATATTATTTTGTTAAATAAGTATTTGCATTAATCTGCCAAAAAATGCAATTGCCACGAAGACACAAAGACACCAAGGATCGCTAAGAGTTTATCTCATTATGACATATTCTTGGTGCAACTTTGTGCCTTAGCGCCTTGGTGGCAAAAAAATACTTTTGGTGCAGACTCTCCTTTTCAACTCTGCAATAAGATCTTCCTCAAACTTAGTGCAGGCAGAGTTCGATTTTTCTTTTGTACTTTTGCAATTCATTTCAAATTCCATTTAATGAGAATTGTTGATACAAAAGGACAGCTTTGTCCTGCACCGTTAATCGCAACAAAAAGAGCACTTAAAGAAACGGCTGTCGGAGATTCTTTTACTGTACTTACAGACAGCAGGATCTCATTTAATAATGTATGCCGTTTTCTAAAAGATAATAATACAGCTTTTAATTTCTCTGAAGCAGGAGGTGTTTGGTCTATCACTGTTACAAAGGCAAGTGGGGAATTGCCTGATCCAAAAGCGGAGGAGTATTGCGCACCCGAAATTGCACATTTTGAGCAGGGCAATTTTATAGTTGTGATTAGTTCTGATAAGATGGGTGAGGGTGATGAAGAACTCGGCCGGTTGCTTATAGGAAATTTTATCAAAGCCATGAAAGACCTTGACAAGTTACCCCGGAAAATTGTATTCTATAATAAAGGGGTAACAATGGTTACAAAAAGTTCACCGGTAATAAATCATCTGAGGGACCTGGAAAAAATGGGTGTGGAGTTGCTCCTTTGCGCCACCTGCGTTAATTTCTACAAACTTGAAGATCAGGTAGGAGCAGGCGTTTTAAGCAATATGTATGTAATAGCTGAGGCAATGGCTTCTGCAGGAAACGTTGTTAAACCCTGAAAAACAGATTAAAAAATGAAGATCGATCTGCTTCAGATGGTTGAGTATGGCGGCTGCTCCTCTAAAATTTCGCCAAAGCAGCTGGAAGAGATTTTGAAATATCTCCCTTTGCCGAAAGATCCGAATATCCTTGTTGATATTGATACTCACGACGATGCAGGTGTTTACAGGGTTAATAATGAACTTGCTCTTGTTTTTACAACAGATTTTTTTCCACCCGTATGCAGCGATCCTTATGAATTCGGAGAGATTGCTGCTGCCAACTCTATAAGCGATGTATACGCCATGGGTGGTGACCCGGTTTTAGCGCTTAACATAATGATGTTTCCGGCTGCAAAACTCCCAATGGAAGCTTATGCAGAAATTCTCAGAGGTGGTTTTGATAAGGCCACAGAAGCAGGTGTGCGTATAATAGGCGGACATACAATTGATGATTTCCCGCCAAAATATGGTCTGGCAGTAATCGGATATGTACATCCTGACAAAATTATAACGAACTCAGGAGCCAGGGCTGGTGATGCCCTTATCCTTACAAAACCAATCGGGACAGGCGCAATAATGGCAGCCCAGAGATTGGGAATGACTTCCGAAACTGATGTTAACGAAGCAAAGAGACTCATGAAACTTCTGAATAAAACCGGTGCGGAGATCATGAAAAAATATAATATTAAGGGAGGAACTGATATCACCGGTTTTGGGCTTGCCGGTCATGCACTTAAAATGGCAAAGGCAAGTAATGTGTCAATAGAATTGGATATGAAGAATGTGCCTCTGATCGGAAATGTTTACAATCTGATTGATGAGGGATGTATCCCAGGAGCTTCATTCCGGAATCTTGAATATGTTGATGAGTTTATGCATGAGGCTCCGGGACTGGATTATAACCTTAAAATGGCGGCTTTTGATGCTCAGACATCAGGGGGGCTACTCATGTGCGTCTCTGCTGAAAAAGTTGAGGCAATTCTGCAAGACCTTAAATCCGCAGGACTAAACTCATCAACTGTTATTGGTCAGGTTATTGAAAAAGGTGATAAATATCTATTGTTAGAATGATAAATATCAATTACTCAATTGTGGGATCTCCGTTATAATAATTCCGTCTTTTGTCTTTTTCATTTATAGGATTAGCATC
This sequence comes from Bacteroidales bacterium, assembly GCA_031396165.1. GTDB lineage: Bacteria > Bacteroidota > Bacteroidia > Bacteroidales > VadinHA17 > LD21. The sequence goes on from JANNKF010000015.1 coordinate 13,692, forward strand.
CAAAACCCAGATTCCACGGCCATGTGTGGCAATAATTACCATATTATCTCTGGGATGAACAGCCAGGTCGTGAACATAGGCATAGGGTAAATTACCGAGAACTTCCCACTTCTTTCCTCCGTCTTTAGTAACAAAAACACCTGCATCAGTTCCGGCATACAGTATTGATGAATTGACCGGATCCTCGCGTATAACATTTACTGGTCCGACAGGTATATTTCCGGAGATATCCTCCCATGTGTCTCCGAAATCAGTTGACTTCCACATATAAACCTGAAAATCATCGTCCCGTCTTCCAGTCTGTGTCATATAAACGGTACCCATATCATATGAAGAAGCTACTATTCGCGAGACAAATTTCTCAGGTACAGCACCGTTTCTGATATTGGTCCAGATTTTTCCTCCGTCTTTTGTTCTCCAGATCCTGCCATCATCAGTCCCGGCATAGAGAAGTCCAAAACGAACTGGCGACTCATCGAGCACTGAAATAGTCTGGTAATTGATATCACCCCTTTTGGATGGATCGTTGTAGGAAAGGTCGGGACTGATAAAATCCCAGGTGTCTCCTTTATCCCTTGACATCATCACATACTGCATACCATGATATATAATATCCGGATTGTGTTTCGAAATAAGCGATGGGGCCACCCATTCACCCCTCAGCGGCTCTTCGTCTGGTAATCTCTGAGGAAGAAGATCTTTTCTGTTTCCCGGATATTCGGTAATTGTTGCCCGCGCAAGGGCCCCATAGAAAGTGCTGGAATAGATTGTGTTATTATCTACAGGGTTTATTGCATGAGTACTTCCCTCTGCTCCAAGAATATTCTTAAATTCGGTAACAGGTACTTTATCCCGTCCACGGGAAAGATTTACAGGTCCGAAAAAACTATGATGATCCTGAATCGATCCGAAAACTCTGAATGGTGTACTAAAATCGTAGGCGACATTATAGAACTGAGCCAACGGAAGCTCTTCAATCGGAATTTTCCAGTTTTTTCCTTTATCGTAAGAGATTGCAAGCCCACCATCCTGAACGTTAAGCAGATATTCTGAGTTCGCCGGGTCTATCCATAATCCGTGATGGTCGACATGCATACCTCTGAGCGACTTGAATGTCTTCCCTCCATCGACAGATTGATTCAGTTGAATACCCATTGTATAGATAATATTTTCATTATTAGGATCAACTCTTATTTGCCCGAACACCCATCCGTATGTTGCGGAATGTCTTTCCATAAAGGTCTTTTGGTCTGCGGTAAGCCCGCTAACCTGGGTCCATGATTCACCTGCATTATTCGTACGGTAAATAGTTGCACCTTTTATTATATCTCTTCTCTGACGGCCATAAGAGTCAAGATCTCCTGCCTTGGCTTTACTTGCAATTTGGTAGTTATCAACATAAGCATAGAGTACTTTTGGATTCAAAGCTGCAATATCGATACCTATACGGCCCCTCATATTCGGAGCAGGAAGTCCTATGCTTATATCTTTCCAGGTTTTGCCGCCATCAGTCGATTTCCGGATACCGTTGTTTTGTGATGATTCATATGTTCTCGGATCGTTCCATTTTAGCCGTACTCTTTCCCATGTTGTACAATAAATTGTGTTCGGATCTTTCGGGTCGAGAACCAGATCATTTACTCCAGTGTTTTCATCAACATAGAGTATTTTATTCCAGCTTTTACCGCCATCATTTGTCTTGAATAATCCGCGGTCTTCATTTGCCGTCCATTCATGACCAGTGCCAGCAACATAGACTATATCGGTATTTTTGGGATTAACTCTTATTCGTCCGATTGTAAATGTGTTTTCCAGTCCTGTAAGATTCCATGTTTTACCACCGTCGGTTGTTTTGAATACACCGCATCCTGCGTTAGAGCTTCTGAAAATATTAGCTTCTCCTGTTCCAACCCATACCACCTCAGGATTATTCGGATCAATAGCAATATCACCAATTGAGGCTGTTGGGTTAGCATCGAAGACCGGTTCAAATGTTGTGCCTTCGTTTATAGATTTCCATACTCCTCCGGTTGCCGAACCTATCCAGATTGTATAACTCTTGCCATGAGGGGTAACAGCTTCAACATCTGTGCATCTTCCACTTATATTAGTAGGGCCGATGTATTGCCATTTAAGGTCTTTTAATGGTGATGTGGTCTTCATCTCAGTCTGTTTTGAAAACAGAGTGGCTTTCTCTGTTCCTGTTAAGATTGGACTTTTTATCTGCCCGAAGAGATTAAGTGATATAACAAAAGAAATTATTATGAAATTAATTTTTT
>JANNKF010000022.1:0-13540 GCA_031396165.1 Bacteroidales bacterium
ATGAAATAGCAAAAGTACCACAATTACAGTAACCTCATAAATAATAAATGACAACTTCTAGAATAATTTATAATGACTTGATGTATTGAACATTAACCAATAAATCTAACCTGTGGTTGCAGTAAGGGGTTTTTTTCTTACCTTTACAATGCTGATTGGGAATTAATAATTAATATCTAACTATATGTCAATCAATAAAGTTATACTTGTTGGTAACGTCGGGAAAGACCCTGTTATAAGGTATTTTGACAAAGGCGTAGCAAAGGCTACCTTTCCACTTGCTACAAGTGAAACGTATACCAACCAGCAAGGTGAAACCATAACTTCAACTGAATGGCATAATATTGTACTGTGGCGCGCACTTGCCGAAGTAGCGGAGAAGACAATTAAAAAAGGTTCACAGGTTTATATTGTTGGAAAGATCAAAACCAGGTCGTATGTGGATAAGGATGGTGTTAACAAATATATTACCGAGATTCTTGCAGATACTCTTCTTGCGCTTGAAAAGAAACAGAGTGCAGGCAGCACCGCATCTCAGTCCGATCCCGTTAAAAATGAGGTACAGAGCAAAAGCAGTTCAGATAATCCAGTAAATGAACCATCTGCCGAGTACACCTCTGGCGGACAGAATGAGGATGACCTGCCTTTTTAGAGTATTTCATTAACAGAGATTCAATTGGAACCCGATTATTCACTTTCCTTCATTTCAAGTTTTGCAGCAGTTCCGGTAGATACTCCTGATTTTAAAATAATTATCGGGTTTATCGTTCTTATTCTACTGCTTTTTGGATCAGCCCTTATGTCGGGTGCTGAGGTGGCCTATTTTTCATTCAAACAGGAAGATATTGAAAGGTTTAAATCAAATAAAAACAAACTATCAAATACGGCTCTAAGGTTATACAATAAGCCGGAGAAACTTCTGAGTACAATTCTGGTTGCCAATAACACTATTAACATTGCTTTCGTCCTCCTTGCAACCTATCTGAGTTCCAGATTGTTTGATTTCAGTAATCCGATAGTCGGATTCATTATAAATGTAGTTGCAATAACCTTTCTGCTCCTCTTTTTCGGAGAAGTGATGCCAAAGGTTTACACATCAAGGAATCATATCGGAGTGGCATTGTTTTTGGCTTACCCTCTGACACTCCTGCAGAAAATATTTCATCCCGTGACTTCAATACTTATATTTTCCTCATCCTTTGTTAAAAAAAGATTGGGCACAAGGCAGTCAAATATAAGCATGGATGATCTTTCAGATGCTCTGGAACTTACATCAGATAAATTTAATGAGGATGATAAAATCCTGAAAGGGATAGTGAACTTCGGTAACATAAATGTCAATGCTATAATGTGCCCAAGAATGGACGTTACTGCGATTGACATCAGGTCAGGATTCGATAAAATTGTTCCTGTCATTATTTCCTCCGGTTTTTCAAGAATCCCCGTCTATTCCGGTTCATTCGATACTGTTAAGGGCATCCTGTATGCTAAAGATGTTCTCCCTTATACCAATAACCCTGCAGGTTTCAAATGGCAGGCACTTCTCCGCCCGCCCTATTTTGTTCCTGAAACAAAAAAAATAAATGAACTGCTTAAAGAGTTCCAGACCAGGAAGATACACATGGCCGTTGTAATTGATGAGTACGGCGGTACATCAGGAATAGTGACTCTCGAAGATATTCTGGAAGAGATTGTAGGAGAAATTACCGATGAAAGTGATGAGGATGAAACACTCTATCGTAAAATTGATGACAAGACATATATTTTTGAAGGAAAGATCTTACTTAATGACTTCTGTAAGGTTTTGGATATTGATGAAGAGATATTTGAAGAGTTAAGAGGGGAATCCGAAACTCTTGCTGGTCTTATACTGGAGTTAACTGGTGAGATCCCTCAGAAAGATCAGATAATTAAGCATGGCGATTTCATATTCAGGATTGAATCTGCCGACAGAAGGAGGATTAAAGAGATCAGGGTTGAAATAAAAAAAAATGATGCGGAGACTAAGAAATAGTACCCTGCTGCCACTAATTTTGTTACTGTCAACACTTTATGGGTGCAGGGAAGTTACTGTTCCAAAACCTAAAGGTCATTTCAGAATCGACCTTCCGGAAAAGCAATATGCTCTCTATCAGGGTTCAGGCGGGAATAACAGTAATATCCCATTCACATTTGAATACCCTGTTTACGGAAACCTTATCATTCAGCCGGTTGAAAGTAAAGAACCGGGCTGGTTCAACATCGAATTTCCTGCATATCATGCAAAAATTTACCTGACATATAAGGTTGTAAACAATGACTTTGCAGCACTTATGGAACAGAGCTACAAAATGAATGTAAAAAACCACATTACAAAAGCGGATGCAATCAGCGAGCAACAATTTAACAACCAGGGAAACAGGGTATTTGGCATTTTATACGATCTCAAGGGTAATACTGCCTCCTCAGTTCAGTTTTATGTAACTGATAGTGTAAACCATTATCTAAGAGGTTCATTATATTTCGCTGCTGAGCCGAATGCTGATTCTCTTGCGCCTGTAATTGAGTTTTTCAGAGAAGATGTAATTCATCTGATTGAGACTCTCAAGTGGAATAACTAATACTTATATTTTATTAATGGGTTGTATAACAAAACATTATCTGAACGAGTACTCCATTCTGGGGGTTTGGAAAATTGAGGAAGATCTGGATACTCTGCTTGAGCTTGTTGTTCTTGATATTGATGAAAAAAAGAAATATAATACCTTCAGCAGTAATTCGCGGAAACTTGAATTTCTGAGTGTAAGAGCCTTATTGTCTGATTTAGTAGGCAAAGATGCCAAAATCGTATATAACAAGAATAATAAACCATTTTTAAAGGATGGTTCCAGGTTCATTAGTATATCACATTCTCACAAACTTACAGCCATACTTCTGAGTACTAATGAGAAAGTCGGTATTGACCTTGAATACATGAGCACTAATATTGCCGCAATAGCATTCAAGTTTCTGAACAGAAAGGAAAAAGTAACCAGGGAACAGGAAGAGCGTAAGTACCATCTTTACATTCATTGGTGTGCCAAAGAAGCTCTTTATAAAATTTGTGATAAAGAAGGAATAAGCATAAGAAAGAACATTACTATAGAACCTTTTAAGGTGCAGGATTCGGGTGAAATAAAGGGTCAGGTTCGTACAGATAAAATCAATGAATCATTTGACCTATACTATTCAAAATATGATAATTACGCAATAGTTTGGACAAAGAAGAACTATGAAATCAAACAATTTTCCAAATAATAGAAGTATTGCCCTCCTGCTTGACCCGGATAAAGTGAGGGGAGATGCATTGGTCAGGATTCTGAATATTGCAACAGAATGCAACACAGATTATATTCTGGTTGGCGGGAGTATCACATTTAACAGTATTGACATTCTTATTGGAAGTATCAGACAGATTTGCTCAATACCGGTAATTCTGTTTCCAGGCAATCTTTTACAACTAACCCGGGATGCTGATCTGATTTTACTACTTTCACTTATTTCAGGACGGAATCCGGAATTACTCATTGGTAATCACGTAGTTGCAGCACCATTTCTTAAAGATTTAAGAGATAAACTTCTCCCTGTAGGTTACATCCTGATCAGTTCCGGAAAGAAAACGTCAGTTGAATATATCAGCCAGACTGAAGCAATTCCCTCCGACAAACCTGATATTGTAGTGGCTACAGCCCTGGCGGGTGAGATGCTTGGCCTTAAAATGATCTATCTTGAAGCCGGAAGCGGGGCCACAAATACTGTACCGGCTGGTATAGTCAGGGCAGTAAGGGAAAATGTCTCAATTCCAGTAGCTGTAGGTGGCGGAATAAGAACAGGTAAAGAGGTTGAAGAATTGTACAATGCAGGTGCCAACCTGATAATCCTGGGCAACGGATGCGAGAAGAATCCGGAGCTTCTGAAAGATGCCTGCAGAATAAGGGATAGATTCAGAAAACCGTAGGGACATGCCATGCGTAGGGACATGCCATGGCATGTCCCTACCGGAATAATTCAAACATTGGTTCGCCGGTACAGGCATTCGGATAAGGGATTTTGCAGAGAGATGATAATGTAGCTGCAATATCCGTCATGTTCACCTTACGGGTTACTGTTAATCTGTTAACAGTCCAGCCATACCAGATAAGCGGTACATGCGAATCATATTCATATGGTGAATTATGATTAGTCACAAAATCTCCTTCTTTTTCAACCCATCCCGGATTTAATGTAACAATAACATCACCTGATCGTTGCGGACTGAAATTATTAATGATTCTTTTCAGATTTCCATTTCCGAAATCGTTTGCTTCGAAAGCATAATATGGATATGCTGCTGCAACACCTGTGAACTGAACGAGGAAGCGTGCAACCTTTTTTTGAACATCCTCCAGCGATAACCTGGCATCTTCGATCAATGTCCTGTTCAGGAATACCTGCCGTTCAGAATAACCTTTTACCCAGTCACCCTCACCATATACCGCATTAAGATAACTTCTCAGTAACTGTAAAGCCTGGTTTTGCTTAAAATATCCTGCAGGAATGCGGTTTGTTTCAAGCACTGCCGGTATTTCAGAAACCCCATGCGAGGAGGTAAAGTAGATAAGGACATTTTTCTTTCCAATGCTGTCCATGAGGTATGTCAGAAGGTCCTTTATATCATCATCAAGCCGTAGAATTGCATCTCCCATTTCTGCAGACGAGGGTCCGAAACGATGGCCAATATTGTCGGTAGCGGCATAACAGATTGACAAATAATCTGTTACATCATCTTTTCCAAGCTTCTCTTTCTCAATGAGCCTGATGGCAAAATCTGTTGTAAGTGAGTTTGCAAACGGGGTTTCCCGTAGGAGTGAATAATCAGTTTTTGAATTGTTGAAACCTTTAGCCCTGATCTTTTTAAGATCGTAGGGAAAATAGTTTATAGTATGAAATCCGGCTTCATATTTATTAGAGTCGGCCAGACAGTCGGTATACTCAGATGGCTGTCTGAAAAGGTTCCAGACACTGTTAATATAGGTTTCGGAAAAACTCATTGCATTAAAATCATTTACCCAAACCGGCAAAGAATCAATATAATAAGTACTTGACATCCATGTTCCTGAAGTATTGTCAAACCAATAGGCTCCATCAGCGGCATGACCTGCCGAAAAAATGGCAGGATTCTCCTTCATACCTATTCCGAATACTTTTGCTTTCTTTTTTGAAGCCATCTCAAGTTCATCAGAAAACGTAGAAGCCTGCAGGTTCACGGGCGAATGTAATCCTGATTCAAAACTTCCCCCAACCGGATTGACAGTGATATCTTTAGAACAATATATAAGTTCATTTTTAAGAGGAACATACCAGTTGTCGGAGGTAATACCATGAAATGAAGGTTCAGCTCCGGTCGAAATTGTTGCATGTCCCGGTGCCGATTGTGTAAGCATATATTCAAATGAGGCATTTTTAAAATATGTCCCTTCATTTATCAGTCTTTTTATCCCATTCTCACCCAGTCGGTCGCGGAATTTTTCAAGCTGATCATACTTAAGCTGTTCAACAACTATACCTATTACAAGGCGTGGTTTATCCGGAGGAAGATAAGCACTCTGGCCTGTGACTTTTACCATTAATGACAACAGTAAAATACATATAGCAAATCGTTCCTTTATTATTTTTAATTTCATCATATCTTACAACGAAAATTCGTAATATAAAGTGTAATAATGTATCTGCGTAAAATAAAAGTAAGGTGCAAAAATACTTGATTTAATTACAGAACCAAATTATGCAGATTATTTAATAACCACGAACCTGCCACTGCCGGAGACCCGATTGACTTTATTTGAAAAAACAGCTGAATAGATTCCAGGGGGTAAAATACTGACATCGATAAGTAATGGAACTCCGGGCTGCATCAGACTGTTGAAATCAGACAAAAGCACTCCTGTATAGTTATAGATTCTTACATTTACAGATCCTGTAAAAATATCAGGGAGAAGTGCTTTCATTTCATTTCTTGCCGGATTGGGAAACAGCGCCGGGGCAGCAGGAACAGTGGTATCTATTCCACTTGTTGCAGGTTCCATTTTTACTGTCAGATAAATTTTCTGTCCTGCAGGTAAAACTATATTCCTGATTGTTGTATCCTGATATCCGGAAGCAGAAAATGTGAGATCCCATGAGCCGGGAGAAAGCATCCTTACGAAACTTCCAGTAAGAGTATCAGAATAAATATGAGAACTGTCTGTATCGTGCCCGGCAATAAAAATCTTTGCAGGCACAGGCTCAGATGTTACATTATTTATTGTTCTCCCATGGATGCCATGCAATGCATTTTCAAGATAACCAAGCAGCGATCTCCGGTTATTCTCCCAAAGCAGCGCCAACTGAGCTGCAGGAGTAACATATGTGTCATCCAGTTCAATCGTAACCTCACGGCCTTGTAACTCCCATGTTACGAAATCCTGTCTGCCACCATAAACAACATACCATACGGAACCCCTGGTTACTCCGTTGTCGAGATAATTCATATAAGCCGGTCCTGAATAAACATGTACGGTATCAGCATAAGCCCTGCTTATACTATTAAACCAGTTATTGTCAGCATGCAATTTCGATAACCACCTGTCCCATGGGTAGTTAACAACTTCTACACCTGCATGAAAATTAGCAGAAAGGACAAACCGGTGCTTACCCATGAAATTCATCATATCAATTGTCTCTTTCTGCATCACGGTATTGGGAGTAAAAGGATCGGGGAAATTCCTGTTAAGGTCGTAACCGTTGGCATTATACCTGCCCGGAGAACTCATAATGTTACCCGAATTATATGTTCCATCGGGATTTGCAAGGGGGTTGATCCAAATTTCCAGATTATCAACAAGATTTCTTACACTGCTGCTGGAATTGTAATTTTTCAGAAGGTAATCTGCGAGATGGAGCATCAAAATAAAACCGCCTGTCTCATTGCCATGCATTGTTGAAGAATAAAAGACTTCCGGTTCATCTTCGTCTGCAGAAGCATTATCGGAAATTTTCAATGCAAATACCAGCTTACCGTTTACACTTGTCCCGATCGTCTCCAATTTGCACAATGAAGGATAAAGAGCCTTAAAGCTTTGCATAATGGAATCATATTGTGTGTAAGTAGGATATGTCTCCCACTCCATCGCCCTGGCAACAGTCATTGCCGATATAATTCCCTTTGAATCAGGATTATCCGATATTTTATATTCAAATTTCTGAAGAAGGAACCAGTTAACAGTGATTGGCGACAGGCTGATCTTTATTGTATTTCCATCGGCTGATAATATTGAAACATTTCTGGTGATAATGTCAAGACTTTTATTGTTGTTGAAGGGTATTGATACTTCAGCCTCGCCACGCTGTTTAATAATATCAAGCAGTTTTTTATCAGTATCCGCAATTTGTGTATAGCACCTCGGTGCAAGAAAAAAGGTAATAGCCAATATTAAAAGCAAATGCCTTATCATAAGGGACTTATACATTAAACCTTATATGCAGAATATTACCGTCTTCAACAATATAGTTCTTACCTTCCACATAGAATTTACCCGCTTCTTTACATGCATGCTCCGATCCGAGTCGTATGAAATCATCATATTTCATAACCTCTGCACGTATAAAACCTCTTTCGAGGTCGCTGTGAATTACGCCGGCAGCCTGAGGTGCAGTCATGCCTGTTTTTATAGTCCAGGCTCTAATCTCCATGGGTCCTACAGTGAAGAAGGTTTGAAGATTTAACATTTTATAAGCGGCTCTCACCAGTTTATCGACACCGGGTTCTGAAAGCCCGGCATCTTTAAGAAACGCCAGCCGGTCCTCTTTGCTCTCCAGCTCAGCAATCTCAGCCTCGATAGCACCTGCAATTACAATTATCTCAGCATCTTTCCCCTTAAGAAACTCAGTTACCCTCTCAACATATTTATTCCCGCCAATAGCTGATTTTTCATCAACATTGCAGACATATATCACAGGTTTTATTGTAAGCAGAAACAGGTCGTCGATATATTTTCTGTCCTCATCACGGATCTCAAGAGTACGCGCATTATTAAAGTTTTCAAAATGATCCTTGAACCGGGTAAGTACTTCAAGACCCTGTTTGGCATCCTTATCGCCTGTTTTAGCGGCCCTTTCCATTTTCTGCATCTTCTTTTCAACCGATTCAAGATCTTTAACCTGCAATTCAAGGTCAATAGTCTCAAGATCCCTAACCGGATCAACCGAACCCTCAATATGAGGAAGCAGTTCGTCATCGAAGCATCTTAGTACGTGAATAAGGGCGTCCGTGTTCCGGATATCGCCAAGAAATTTATTACCGACGCCCTCCCCCTTATTGGAGCCTTTTGCTAATCCCGGAATATCGACAATCTCAACGGTTACATGAACTATCCTGTCTGTAACCTGATGCTTTTCAAGCTCATAAAGCCTTTGATCGGGAACAAGTACAATCCCTATATTTGATTTTGTTGCACTATATGCAAAAGCTGTAGTTTCCCCTTTAGTATTTGAGATACAATTGAAAATGGTTGTTTTGCCAATATTTGTGATCCCTATTATTCCACATTGAAGAGCCATCAGGTCAGATTATTTTGTTAAGGTGCAAATTTATCATAAAAACGGAGATTATTCAATACTTGAGTGCCTCGAGTGCCTAAAGTTCGAAGTTCGGAGTACTTAAAATTAGAAAAAACTTTTATAACTACAGGCACTTTAGGCACTTATTACTACATACTCCACTGGGGCTCGGCGAAGTCTCCCGACTTCGTCGTAAAAGACTATGCAGTCTGGAGACTGCAATTTACCTGAAGCGAAGTCAGGAGACTTCGCTTAGCGGGGGACGCCAAGGTACACCAAACCAGTAATGTTAAAACTCTTGGTGATCCTTTGTGCCTTCGTGTCTTTGTGGCAAATTATTTTTTCTTATCAAAACCCGGATTATCTTTAAACCTTAAGCTGTTTTTTTAATCTAAGAGTTAAATCTGAATTGCAATTGAGTAATCTTAAGCCAGACGTTAATATTTCCGAATTACTTAAGACTGATCTGAATAAGGGATTCCGGCTTGTTGTTGAAAAATACAGCTCAAAACTTTATTGGCATATCCGACGGCTGGTTATACTCCACGAGGATGCTGATGATGCACTACAGAATACTTTTATCAACGCTTGGAAGAGTATTAATAATTTTCGCAATGAAAGTTCACTTTATACCTGGCTTTATACAATTGCTACCAATGAAGCTCTCACTTTAATTAATAAAAGGAAGAAAAATTCAGCTGTATCAATCGATGATCTCGGAAGCTACTTTGAGAACTCACATGAGGGTAGTACATGGTTCGACGGTGATGAGGCACAGATAAAATTACAAAATGCGATCCTCAAACTTCCTGAAAAACAACGCATTGTATTCAATCTTAAATATTTTGATGAAATGACTTACTTGGAAATGAGTAAGGTGCTCAACACTTCAGAAGGTGCCCTTAAGGCATCTTATCATCATGCAGTAAAAAAAATCGAAAATATGCTGTCGGGAGATTAAACCTTTTCAATACCTAACTATCTAAATTAAAGATGAAAATGCCGGATAACATATCACAAAAAAATCCCTTTAAAGTACCTGACAACTACTTTGAGGAAGTAAACAGGAAAATTGTTTCTGCTGCTTCTGATAATAAACAGGATGCAGCCAGGGTAAATCTGTTTATAAGGTTTAAGCCATATCTTGCAATTGCCGCTTCCATTGCAGCATTTATAATTATTGGCTTTTTTGCTGTTAATATATTAACAGTGCCGGATGTCAGATACGATATATCCGATGTTGTTCTGGAGGCGTCTCCGGATATTTACATGAACGATATTGATATGTTTTCTCTTGAAGAAAATGTAGCTTCATCTGAAAACTATAATGAGGAATCAGGAGTGAGCAGTGAGGAGATTATTGATTATCTTATGCTCGAAAACATTGAAATAAGCGATATTTATGAACAACTATAAGTCGGGAACCATGAAAAAAGGATTTTTTATTCTTTTAATATTATTGATTTCACCTTTGGTTAAGATTTCGGCACAGAACCAAAACCTTGAGAAACTGAATGCCTATAAAATAGGGTTCTTTACAAAAAAACTGGACCTTATTTCAAAGGAAGCAGAAAAATTCTGGCCGGTATATAATGAGTATCAGGATCAGAAAACCCGTATCCAGTTTGAAAAGACAATGATTATCAGAAATTTCAATCAGAATGAAAGTACTCTTACTGATGCACAGCTGACTGAACTTGGTGATAAACTTGCTGCTACAATGGTACAGGAATCGGCACTTGCTGTAACTTTTCATAATAAACTTAAAGAGGTTCTTCCTCCTGCAAAAGTGATAAGATTTTACCAGGTCGAAAATCAATATAAAATCCAGCTGTTGAATGAATTGCAGGGAAAGCAGCAACAGAGACTTAACCCGGGAAGAGATTTATGACTTTATTTCAAAATTCCTGATAAAATCTATTGATTTTGCAATCTCTCCATACATTACTTTATCATCATTAATAAATGCAATGGTTTTTCTGTATGATTGTACCAGATCTTCTATAAACTGTGATGACCGTAGTGGTCGTCTGAACTCAAAAGCCTGAATAGCAGTAAACAACTCAATCGCCAGTATCCTTTCAAGATTGTCAGCTACACGGAGTAATCTTGTTGCCCCGTTTGCACCCATACTTACATGATCCTCCTGTTCATTTGAAGAAGGAATTGAATCGACTGAACAAGGTGTACACAATTGCTTGTTCTGACTTACAATCGAAGCGGCAGTATATTGAGGAATCATGAATCCGCTATTAAGACCAGGATTTGCTACAAGAAATTCAGGCAGATCCCTTTGCCCGGCTATAAGTCTGTATACTCTCCTTTCCGAAATGCTTCCGAGTTCGGCAAGAGCTATTGCCAGATAGTCGAAAATAAGTGCGAGAGGCTGGCCATGGAAATTGCCTCCCGATACAATCAGATCTTCGTCGGGAAAGATAGTAGGATTATCCGTTACAGAGTTTATCTCAGTAAGGATCACCGATTTAGCATAGTTAATAGCATCTTTACTCGCCCCATGGACCTGGGGAATGCAACGGAATGAATATGGATCCTGAATATGTGCTTTATGTCTGGCAATAATCTGGCTCCCTTTTAACATATCCCTGATCGATCTGGCAGTAGCGAGCTGACCTTTATGCGGCCTGATAGTCTGAATAATTTCAAAAAACGGATCCGGCCTGCCATCGTAGGCTTCAAGTGATATGGCCGAAGCAATGTCGGCAAATAAAGAGAGCCTTTCAGAGAGTGAAATAATATAAACTCCGTAGGCGGCCATGAATTGAGTCCCGTTAAGCAGCGCAAGTCCTTCTTTTGACCTGAGTTCGACAGCTGACCATCCGAATTTCTTAAGTATCTCATCCGATTTATGAGTGGAACCATTATATGTCACCTCTCCCATGCCAAGCATTGGCAGCACGAGGTGAGCCAGCGGAGCAAGATCGCCGGATGCTCCCAATGAACCTTGTTCGTAGATGACCGGAGTGACACCTTCATTGAAAAAATCTATCATTCGTTGCACAGTCTCAATCTGCACCCCTGATTTTCCAAGACTCAGGGCATGAATCTTAAGAAGCAACATCAGTCTTACGATCTCCTCCTTTACAATTGCGCCCGTACCGCAGGCATGAGACATCACAAGGTTCTCCTGGAGTTTATTCAGCTGATCTGGACTGATGGTTTTCTTATGCAACGATCCGAATCCGGTGGTAATGCCATAAATCGGCGATTTATTATTCTCGAGTTTACGGTCGAGATAGCTTCTGCATTTATTTATAAGATCAACTGATTTCTTTGACAGTGACAGTTTTCCTCCCTTTTTCAGGATTTCCCAGACTGTTTCGAGGGTGAGATTCTCAGGCGAAATTTTATAAGTCATAATTACAGAACAATTATATTATCAGGAATTGAACCCTTTACATTTGTGTTTTTTATCTTATTATTTACAAACTTATCAAGATCGTTAAGTTTAATCTCTTTTTGGTCACCTGTCAACATATTCTTGATAGTAATACAACTGTTATTAATCTCATTTTCACCAGCCATTATAATATAAGGTATCTTTTTTGAATCGGCATATGACATCTGTTTTTTAAGTTTTACAGCATCAGGGTAAAGCTCTGACCTGACATCCAGTCTACGCAGCTGGTCAAGTATTGTGAGAGCATATTGAGATTCAGCTTCTCCGAAATTAAGTATCAGAATTTCAGTTGAAGAGACCTTAACATTCTCAAAAAGATTTAGCTGGTTAAGTACATCATAAATCCTGTCAGCTCCAAATGAGATCCCCACCCCTGAAACACCCTCCATACCAAAAACACCGGTAAGGTTATCGTAACGACCTCCACCACAGATGCTACCGATGCTTACATCTTTAGATTTTACCTCAATAATTGCACCAGTGTAATAATTTAAACCTCTTGCCAGAGTAAGGTCCAGTTCAACGGAACAGTTATGTGATGAGCTGCCTATATATTTAAAAAGAGTTTTTAACTCTTCGATGCCTTTCATCCCTGACTCCGATTTTGCCAGGAGAAGGCTGAGCTTTGCAAGTTTACTGTGGGTATCCCCGGTAAGCTCCAAAACAGGTCTGAGTGATGAGATTGCCTCTGCACTAAGACCTTTGGCTAATAATTCAGCATTTACTGCATCGATGCCTATCTTATCCAGTTTATCTATAGCAACTGTTATATCAGTTATTCTGCCTGACTCCCCAATAAAATCAGCAATTCCCGACAGAACTTTTCTATTATTGATTTTAATAACCACGGATACACCAAGCTTTCCAAAAATTTCATCAACAATCTTAATAAGCTCATATTCATTTAGTAATGAATCGCTTCCAATCACATCCACATCGCATTGAAAAAACTCACGGTAACGACCTTTCTGCGGCCTGTCAGCCCGCCACACCGGTTGAATCTGGTATCGTTTAAAGGGAAATGTAATTTCGTCACGATGCTGAACCACATACCTGGCGAAGGGAACAGTAAGATCATATCTCAGGCCTTTTTCGCATATCCTCGAGGATAATCTGGATCCTTCACGCCTGAGAAGCTCCTCATCTGTAACAGCGGATAAGAAATCTCCTGAATTAAGTATTCTGAATAATAATTTATCACCCTCCTCACCGTACTTTCCAAGAAGTGTTGAAAGATTCTCCATGGCAGGAGTCTCAATAGGCTGATAACCATATAATCTGAACACCTTTTTTATGGTCTCAAAAATATATTCGCGTTTCAGCATCTCCTCAGTGGAGAAATCCCTTGTTCCTTTTGGTATTGATGGTTTGGAGGACATAATATCAAGTTAAAATACAAAAGTATAAAAGATAAGGAGAATGGAAAAGAATGGAAGGGAGAATTGGAAGAATGATGTAGGGACATGCCATGGCATATCCCTGCTATCGATTAGTATTTTTCCGGTACAAATGTCTGGTCGGTAACCG
>JANNKF010000027.1:0-4985 GCA_031396165.1 Bacteroidales bacterium
AAAAGAAAAGATTCTGAAGCAACAAATTACATAAGACAACAATTGTACCATACAATAGTTGTACTGTCTTGCGGTCCTTCGGTCTTCTGGTCCTGCAGTCTTGCGGTCATGCAAATCTGAAAAATTAGTACCTTTAATTTATTAATTAAATCGTGCTAAAATGGGAACAATTAAAAATTTGAGGATCTCGAGGTATGGAAATTGTCGGGAGAAATTGTCAACTTGGTTTATTCTGACTTTAGGAAATGCCGGGATTTTACTTTTAAGGATCAGATATGCAGAGCAGGAATATCTACAATGAACAATATCTCCGAAGGCTTCTGCAGGAATAGTGACGCTGAATTCAGGCAATTTCTTAATATTTCAAAGGGGTCTGCCGGGGAGGTGAAAAGTATGTACTATATAGCTGAAGATCAGAAGCATGTTTCTACGGAAACCGCACTTGACAGAAGGAACAGGGCTCAGAAGATTATAAATGGAAATAGTAGTTTTATGAAATACCTGAAATCCGGAAAATAAGAGACTGCAGGACTGCAAGACCGCAAGACGGAGCGAAGCGACCTGACCGCATTCCTGCTCTACCCGAACGGCTTATCCCCAAACGGACTCTGAAACGGTTCCGACCCCTTACTCTCGCCACCCCTTGGTTTCGGGTTACCCGGAGTCTGTGCAGTCATCATAACAAGAGAGATTGAGTTATCCAGTATTACCTTGAATATCTCGGGTTTGTTGTACGGCTTTCTTGATGATATTTTGTGCTCTATTGTCTTCAAATGCAAACAGATAAATTCGAACCCTACCCGACAAAAATACTTATTTTATAATAACTGGCAAATAATTTAAATTGGCATCAGGCGTCAGGCGCCAGGCACTTACATGCCAGATCCATTCTTTGTTGACCTATTTATAATTTCTATTCTCCTTTTTTCTTATTTATTATACTTATAAAGTTTATGTTGATGGTTTCAGGCTACAGGCTCTATGTTATTAATCCCTGATGCCTGACGCCTGACGCCTGTCGTCTATTTTATTATGATCTTCCCAACCCACCTCTTCGCGCCCGCTTTGATCTCCACAACATACATCCCCTTCGCCACCGGCGACTGCACCTGTATCAGAGACCCTTTTCTGAATTCTGTGTTCTGCATGTTATTAAATGTTCTTCCTGAAAGATCCATAATTCTTACAGAACCCGATTGATCATCCCAGTCATCCGAAATTGTCTGAATATTAATATTATTACTTCCGGGATATATATTGAAAATATTATTTGAAATGACCGGGTTTTCTGTTCCGGTTATAACATTGCTGATTTTAAGAATGAACCGGTCTGTTAATGTGCCGGCTGCATCGGCAAAAAATGTAAGTTCCGGAGTAGTGCGGAGATCTGCTGTAAATCCTGTAATATTATCTTTAAGGGTCACGGAATAGTTATCGAGGCCCTCTATTCTTGGAGCCTTTATAATATGATCTCCTGAATACTGAATATTGATCACAACCGGAATCTCAACAAATGATACCGGGAATGGCTGACCATTGATAGAATATTTTGTAGTTCCCAATAAACTATAGATAGAAGTTTTTGTAGTTCCCAAAAACATTTTAACCGCATCGAAGTTGTTGTCGAGAGTCGTTAAGGCTTTATCATCGAACCTTACAACTGTTTCATCATTCGACGCTGAGTCTTCTTCGATTGAAAGCCTCACAAGAGGGACAATTCCTGTTCCTTTATACCTGTTTGGCGCGCCATGAACCTGTGCCGCAGCTGGTAAAGTTATGCTGTTTCCAGCAGCATATGTTTTTACAAAAAATCCCTGCATGGGAGGAATAATCCCTGATGAAGCCGGTATTCCGAATTCCGGGGTGGTAACACCGCTCACGTATGAGTACTGAATGTTATTTCGGGTAAAATAGATCCCATTACCCGTTAAATCAGGATAAACTGTATTGTTAAGTATATACTCCCAATCCAGGCCGGCAGCAAACGGATTACCGAGAAGGTTAAATCCCTGGGTAGCCGGATCTCCTGCATAATCAAGATTCACAACCACATCTCCGGTGTTTAGCTGACCACTTAGGTTGTATGTATTAGTTAATTTATTATCCCAGAAATTATAACCTTTCCCCGGAAGAAGGGTATTGAAACCGGTTCCGCTATAAGGAGGGGAGCTCAAGGGGTCATCAAGATCATACGTAAAACCATCATATGCCACCCATCCGGGCAGAGGGGATCCTGCCCCGTTTATTCCATCCACCCAGCGGGCAAGATCGTAAGTTTCTGTAGTAAAAGGTGCAATCGGAAGAGGAGCAGAGAATGGTGAGGAGATATAATGCCACCTGCCTTCATAGTAAGGAGCGCCTCTTACATAACCGCCTGTGAGATAGAGCTGTACAAGTGCGTCATTACCTGAAAAGGAGTTAACTATTAATGAGTTGATCGAATTTGCATCTGATTCTAACTTGAGTATTCCATTATTAATAATTGATCCAAATGTTGCTTTTGCTCCAGGGCCCAAGACCAAAGATCTGGAGGATCCGATAGTATAATTCTGACTTGAACTGCTTGTCGGGTAATTTGTAAGATTTCTTGGGATATAGACATCCTCATTTCCTGTAGGTACTGCATTAGCATTCCAATTATCAACATCATTCCACACAGTTGGTGTTGAAATATCGTCTCCCTGCCACTTATAGAATTGTACTTCATATGCACCCATGTCTGTTTGTCCGATTCTTGGATTTCCAATAAAGTCTGTTAGTGGAACATTAGGATTAGAGCTGTTATCTAGTCCGATGTCCATACAAGGAGATGCTGGAAGAATTGACCAGTTTGTACCATCTATTGCTACAAAGTTTGGTCCGGCAGCATTATTATTCGTCGCATTTAATGTAAGACAGTTTGTCGTACTGCCTACTACAGGTTTTTGTATTGCACAATTTATAAAATCATCAGCAGCCGGAGTTTGTCTAGCATATGCAACAGAATAATCAGAACTCCAGATAATGCAATTTATAAATTGTGGCTTTTGAACGGCAGTATTTTCCAATAGAACAATATTCTCTCCAGATCGTCTGTTGACAGCAGTATTCTTTGAAATAGTTGAATTTACTACTATTACATCCTCAACATATGGTCCAATATATATTCCACCACCACCACCTGCGCCGTTACAACGATTATTAAAAATAATACAATTACTGATCAGACTCTTAACATATGAATGTATAAAAATACCACCCCCACCTTGTGATGAGATGTTATTGTAAATAGTATTATTAAGGAGAGTTGGAGAACTGTGGTCCTTAATAAAAACCCCCCCTCCATAACCGGCGTAATTGTTAGCTATTGTGCAGTATGAAATTGTGAGATCTGTAAAACCGGCATATATACCTCCACCGAAAGAAGTAAGTCCGGGAACTCCGTTATCCTTATAACCATATTCGATTATGCAATTATCAATTATTGAAGAGGCTGCAGAACCCATGGACTGGAAAGAAAGGTGCCCCCAGGTTTCGCCTGACTCCCCATAAATTCCATCGTTATCCAGATCCGCAGTGAACCTGATCTTATTCATAGAGGTTCCATCAGCAGTGAGCCGACCCAACCCCGTAATAATAAGATCAGCGTCTAATGCTGAAAACCTGATTGTTACACCTGGTTCTATAATAAGATTACCTGCAATGGATACGGTACCCACCGTAAGATCACTACTTACATAAATTGGACTATTTGAGAGTAGCCAAGTCTGGTTTCCTGTAAGTGTTCCTCCATTATAAGGATCAGCAAAAGTACCTGATCCTGTAAATTGTGCATAAATCCAGAAAGGCGTAGTTATTATAATTAAAATCAATGATATCTTTTTCATGCACACATTTATTGTAATTATTAGGTATAAATAGTAGACTTTATATGCTTCTGTAAGGTTGCTTTGCAATATAAAGCATTTCAAATTAACTTACAAATGTAGTTTTAATTAACAAAAAGTATGATGAAATGTTTGAATATTGACTTGTGGCCAGGAGGAGAGGTCTCATATCTGGATCTTGCTGTTGTAAAGAAGCTTAGAAGCTTAAGATTTTTAAGTCTGAGCCACTAACACCGCATTGATTAAACTTTTCAACTCCCTTAAAGAAAGAAATACAACTATTTTAGTGAAATTATAGTCATAAAAATCAATATTTATTTGAAAGCATCAACAAAACGAGTAAATTTGTTACTCATTTACCTGATCTGATGATTGGAACTCTTATTACGTCACAAACCAGGATTAAACTGCTAATGAAATTTTTTCTTAATAGCAGTACCAGAGCTCATTTGAGAGGGCTTGAAGCTGAATTTGGAGAATCCTCAAATTCGATCAGAATAGAGTTAAACCGTTTTGAAAAGGCCGGATTACTTAATTCATTGAAGAATGGAAATAAAAAGGTATTCCAGGCTAATTCCAGCCATCCTCTTTATGGTGACATACATAATATTGTTTTAAAAGAGACCGGAATTGACAGAGTGATCGATAAGGTAATACACCGGATAGGTAAGTTGAATTGTGTCTACCTTACCGGGGATTTTGCGAATGGTAAAAACAGCCAGATTATTGAATTAGTGCTTGTCGGATCAGAGATTGACCGGGAATATCTTGCCCGGAAAATTGTACAGGCTGAAGAACTTGTCGGACGTAAAGTCAGTTATATTGTTCTTGATCCCGGCGAATCAGATGGTCTTCTTAAAAGGCTTAAGCCTACCGAACTTCTGCCGTTGTGGAGTGTTGATGAAAAAGAAATTATAGAGAAAGGTTAGTGTGATTCAAGTTTGTTATTTAATATAACTATAAGAATAACAAATAAATGCAGTTTTGTTAGTTACCTTTTTGAGATGTGACTGACAAGGCGTAAGCTTGATATAAATGAAGCCAAATCAAAACGCCACTCCCAACCTGAATGATAGCTAACTTTCCTGTATCTTTATCATTAATATTCTAATTCTATTA
>JANNKF010000054.1:0-3738 GCA_031396165.1 Bacteroidales bacterium
AAAAACGGTTCGTGGCAGGTTTCTCAGATTATATCTTGAAGCCATTGCCTCACCATATGCCCCTGCCGATCCGATAGCAATTATATCACCCCTTCTTGTTTCAGGAAGTTCCACAAATTTACCGAATGTATCTGCTGATTCGCATACAGGTCCGACAACATCATATCGGTAAATCACACCTTCAGAAGTAAGATTTTCAATTTTGTGATGTGCCTGGTAAAGAGCGGGTCTGATAAGATCAGTCATACCGGCATCAATAATTGCAAATTGGGTATTACTACCGTTTTTAATAAAAAGCACTCTCGAGATAAGAGATCCGCATTGTCCTACAATGGAACGACCGGGTTCAATGTGGATTGTTTGTCCCTGCCGCAGCTCAATAAACTCGTTTATCATGGAAAAGTACTCCTCAAAGAGTGGTGTTTTTTCAGGATTCTCATAATCGATTCCCAGACCTCCTCCGACATTTATTACTCCGATATTAATATTACGTGATGCAAACCATTCCTGTAATTCATTTATACGTGCACAAAGGCTCTTAAAAACCGACATTCTTGTTATCTGTGAACCAATATGAAAATGCATTCCGGTAAGGTTCAGGTTTTTCATTGACGACAATTGTCTGAGTACCTCATCAAGCTCCCAGGTATTAATACCGAATTTACTCTCCTCAATACCGGTTGTAATATATTTATGTATATGAGCCTCAATATATGGATTTATCCTGATGGCAATGGTTGCTGTTTTGTTTAGTTTTCCTGCAATACTGTTAATAACCTCCATCTCGGGGATGGATTCGCAGTTGAAACAAAAGATATCATTATTGAGCGCATTCTCAATTTCACTGTCTGTTTTGCCAACACCGGCAAACACAATCTCTGAGGGCTTGAAGCCTGTCTCTATAGCCCTTTCAATTTCGTTCCAGCTAACGCAATCAGCTCCGAATCCGTAGGAAGAAATGATCTTCATAATCTTCGGATTTGGATTTGCCTTAACCGCATAGTGTATTTTATAGCCGGAGTTATCTGATTCTTTTCTGACTATATCAAGCGTTGATCTGAGGGTATCAAGATTATAATAATAAAAAGGAGTTTCCAGCTCCATGAATTTATTAATTATCTGTTTATTAATCATTTTATTAATTAAAAAGATGTTTGCTGAGTAATTTTAATGCTTCAATCTTGTTAGAAGTATCAATAAGAAGAGATAAGCTGTTTGGACTTCCTCCATATGAGATCATCTTAAGTGGAATTGTGTTAAGTGCTTCAAAGATTTCAGGCGCCGAACCGGTGCGTTCGGTCCGGAAATCACCTACTATACATACAATTGTCTGATCCTTTTCAACTTCAACGCTCCCCAGTTCTCTCAGATCTTTGGCAATCTGGTTAATAAATTCCGGATTATCGATTGTTATTGAAACTGCCACCTCCGATGTTGTGATCATATCAATTGGTGTTCGGTATGCTTCAAAAATCTCAAAAACTTTCCGGAGGAATCCATAGGCCATTAACATCCTGTCTGATCTTATCCTCAGAACTGAAATCCCATCCTTGGCAGCCACTGCTTTATAATCGAGCAGAACTGAAGCGGATGTAATAAGTGTACCTTCATCTTCTGGTTCCATAGTGTTTTTAAGTCTTACCGGGATATTACTTTCCCTGGCCGGGTTTACACTCGAAGGATGGAGGATCTTTGCACCGAAATAGGCAAGCTCGGCGGCCTCATCAAACGAAAGTTCCCTTATTACCTTAGTATTTTCAACATATCTCGGATCATTGTTGTGAAAACCATTTATATCCGTCCAGATCTGAATCTCAGCGGCTTTAACCGCCGCCCCGATTAGTGAGGCTGTAAAGTCACTTCCTCCCCGTTTCAGGTTATCAATTTCCCCATAGGCATTCCTGCAGATAAATCCCTGGGTAATGATGATCTTGCCGGAGGTGTGCTTTTTCATTTCACGGCTGATATTTTCTTTTATATAGAAAGTATCGGGGTCCCCGTCTTTATCAATTCTCATAAAACTTAATGCAGGGAGAAGAACAGATTTAATGTTCATTTCCTGCAACAGCATATGAAAAAGGGAAGTGGAGATCAATTCTCCCTGAGACAGGATTGCCTTCTCCTGAAGTTTTGTGAAAACCCTGAGTGTAAAATTTCTGATATATTCAAAATGTGAATCTATCAGTTCGTGGCCGCTCTTTTTAAATGTATCCGTTGCAAAGAGCTCTTCAACCACCTTGTGATACTTTACACGGAGTTCTTCATTTTTGATTGAGGCATTGTTTATCTCACCGGCATAGAGCTGGCTGGTGATTTCAACCAGACTATTCGTTGTGCCCGACATTGCTGATAACACTACGATTTTTCTGTCATTATCATTTATTAATGGTATCAGTGACCTCATCCTGTCAGGATTTCCTACTGAAGTACCTCCGAATTTCATAATTTTCATATCTGTTTCCTTTAAAAAAAAACCTGCATCAATCTGCAGGCCGGTTATCTTTATACTTTAATATTTAACAAAAAGATAGCTAAGACCTGTGATCCAGATGCTTAATACACCATAATATCTTTTTTATCTGTTTATTCATCTCCGATATTCAGTGAGCAAAAATATACTTTTAATTAATACAGTGAATTTTCTTGGTATATTTTTTGTTAACATATAATTAAATTAACAGTTTCAACTAAAAAGATATAAAATGAAGAGAACTGTTTATATAATATTTATAATTCTGATTTCGGTTCAGACATCCGGATTCAGTCAGAAAAAACGGGACCGTGACAGAGTTAAGCAGGACACAGTTTCTGTTGACAGCCTTGAATACAAACTTATTGTTTTTGACCCGGGATTCGATTCCTGGCTCGCCACCAGGCCTTCAAAGAATTTCTACTCAAATGAATATTACACCCAGAAAAACTGGATGTATGTACTGGAATGGAACCAGCGATACATGACTGACAGGAGAAGTGGCTTGTATAGTAATTATATCGATTATAACCCTCGAACAGACTATGGGATTGATCTGAATTACAGGCTTTACTACTATTTTAAATACTTTGAAGTATCAAACAGGGTAAAGTTGTTAAATACAGTCAGGTAGGAGAAGTGGCGACAGGCGACAGGCGACAGGCAACAGGCGACAGGCGACAGGCAACCGTCTTCCGTCTTCCTCAGTTTTATTTTCAAAACGTGTTTTCACTATTGTCTTTTAATAAATATTTTTTACTTTTGCACGCGCAATCTCCCTGAGCCCAGATGGCGAAATTGGTAGACGCGCTAGTTTCAGAGACTAGTGTCAGCAATGATGTGCAGGTTCGAGTCCTGTTCTGGGCACAAAAACCATCTTCGCCCAGATGGTGAAATTGGTAGACACGCCAGCTTGAGGGGCTGGTGCTCGCAAGGGTGTGCAAGTTCGAGTCTTGTTCTGGGCACCCAAAAAATCAGCCAGATTGTATAATGCAGTCTGGCTTTTTCTTTATGTAACCTCAACCTAAACCTCAACCTTATTTCTCTATCGCATCATAGATCGCCTGTAATATTCCTGTCCTGATATTCATATCCGAAACCAGGTTATTATTCCTGGTAGGATAGACCCTGTTGCAGAGAAATACGTAAGAAATATCATGCACTGGATCGACCCACACAAATGTTCCTGTATATCCTGAATGACCGAAGCTTTCCGGTGATGCTCCTCTCGTGGGGTATGTATCTTTCTGCGGAAGTAATGCATTATT
>JANNKF010000095.1:0-2153 GCA_031396165.1 Bacteroidales bacterium
TCTGATTCATGATTTTTATAGTATTTGAGTTATACATTCAGTTGGATTATCCTAGAAAAACAAAATGAAGAATATTCTGATTACAGGTGGTGCCGGATTTATTGGCTCAAATCTGACTCTTGAGCTGACAACCAAAGGGTACAACGTTACAGTTCTTGATAATATGTCAAAGCAGATCCATGGAGATTATTTGCATTCATACAGTTATAACCTGATACGAGAAAAGGCAAGGATAATAATAGGTGATGTTACAAATATCTCTGATCTGGAATCTACTTTAAACGGGCAGGATGTAATAATTCACCTGGCAGCTGAAACCGGAACCGGCCAGTCGATGTATGAAATTGACCGCTATACAAACACAAACGTAAATGGCACCGCATTGCTTCTCAGGTTGCTTGTAAATAACAAGAAGAAACCGCAAAAGGTGATAGTGGCATCATCAAGAGCAATTTACGGAGAGGGAAAATATTTCTGCGAAAAAGATGGTGTTGTATATCCCTCACAAAGGGATGATGAAGATCTTAGAAACGGCAGATTTGAGTGCAGATGTCCTTTATGTAATAATTTTGTTAAGGTAGTACCTTCTGACGAACAAACCAGCTGCAATCCCACTTCAATATATGGTATAACAAAACTCGCCCAGGAACAACTTGTAATGAATACCTGCAGGAGTATAAACATTCCTGCCGTATCGTTAAGATTTCAGAATGTATATGGTCCGGGGCAATCGTTAAATAACTCATATACAGGCGTATTGGCTGTTTTTTCAACCCTTCTCAGGAACAATTTTCCGATCAATATTTTTGAGGATGGCAATGAATCAAGAGATTTTGTTTATATATCAGATGTTGTATCCGCGATAATTCTTTCAATAGAAAAAGATGAAGCTGATTTCTCTGTTTTCAATGTAGGGACAGGTGTTCCTACAAGAATTCTGGATATAGCTGATATTCTTAAAGCTTCTCTGAAATCAGCTTCTGTAATAAAGGTTAGTGGTAATTACCGGTTGGGAGATATACGGCATAATGTAGCCGATACAAGCAGAATTAAAACCAGGTTGAATTTTATTCCGAAAGTTAAATTAAGTGAGGGACTCTCATTATTTTCAAAATGGGCGGTATCACAGGATAATGCAGGAGGAGAAAGCTTTCTGAAGAGTATTAACGAACTAAAAGAGAGAAATCTGTTTAAGTAATAATGGGTAAAACTATAAAGAAAATTATGCTTGCAGGTACCCGGATGTATAATTATGATGATTCCGTAGCAAGAGCCTTTACTGACCTTGGCATTGAAGTTGACAGTATCCATTATAGAAGAGTTCCTACACTAATTGAGAATCTGTCGGGATTTAAGTTTTTTTTGGACAGGTTCAATACTTATGCAAAAAAGGAATACCTTGAAAAAATTAGAGCAAGTGCACTTAATACTGACCTTCTTGTCTTCTTTGGAAGGAACAAACTCCTTAATTATAATGACATTATTCAACTGAAGAGAGATTGCGATTCTAAGATAGTTTTCTGGCTTATTGATTCAATTTATTCCACTCCCGGCTGGCAGGAGTTGCTTCGCGCGGTTGATCTTGCAATTTGTTACAATAAAGAAGAGGTTGAAATTCTTCTTGCCCGTTCCATAAACTCCATATTCTTGCCCCTGGCTTATGACCCTTCATTCTATTTCCCTGAAAGACCGGTTGAAAAAGACATAGATGTTTATTTTGTCGGAAGCCTTAGCCCCAGGTTATCTTTTCTCGACCAGGTGGCAAAAAGATTAGGGGAGCAAAATATTTCATTTCAGATTGATGGCAGGTTGGGATTTCTGCGACGACTTGGTTTTTTGTTCAGGCGACAGAATATTTATTTTCGGAGATGTGCCTCATTTAAAAGCAGATCACATGAGCAGATAAACAGATTCAGCAACAGGACTAAGATCTGTCTGAATATTCAGCCAAAGCAGGCAACATCTGCTTTAAACATAAGAACTTATGAAATTTTGGGAACAGGATCATTTCAATTAACAAATTCCACTCCGGTTCTTGATCATCTTTTCAGAGACCAGCATAGCCTGGTTGTTTATACTGATATCGTGGATCTTGTCGCTAAAATCAGTTATTATCTTTCTCATCCTGAAAAACGAGAGCTGATAGCCAATAA
>JANNKF010000099.1:0-41061 GCA_031396165.1 Bacteroidales bacterium
CCCACGGGGGAAGGAGTAATCATTTCCCCGCCAGCTGGCGGGGGAAATAAGAAAGGGGGTAATATTTTAAACAAATGAAATACCCCTTAATAGTTGTTTTTACATTCCTGGTGTTTAGTTATTCTTCTGGTCAGTCTCCAGAGAATGACTGGCCTGTATTCAGGGGGAAAGCTGATCTTTCCGGAAAGTCCGGTTTTGAACTTCCGGGTGCACCACAGCTATTATGGAGTATCTCTACAGGTGTAAGAACAAAATCATCCCCGGTTATAAGCGAAGGAACTGTATTCTTTGGAAACGATAAGGGAACACTGACAGCAGTCAGTACAGATGGAAAGATTAAGTGGAAGTATGAATCCGGAAATTCGATTGATGCAGCGCCATTGGTCTTCGGAAAAAAAGTTATTTTTGGTTCAGCAGATGGTGTGCTCAGAGCTGTTGATAAGGTGTCCGGTAAATTAATTTGGTCATATACTACTGATAATCAGATTGCAGGGTCGGCCAATGCATGGGTGTCGGGCAATAAAGCAGGAATCGTAGTTGGAAGTTATGATTATTTCCTGCATTGCGTCGATCCTGAAACAGGAAAATCACTCTGGAAAGTTGAAACTGATAATTATGTAAACGGAACACCTGCCATTTTAAACGGAAAGATTGTATTCGGAGGATGTGATGGCATTATAAGGGTTGTTGAGCCGCTGACAGGGAAACAAAAAGATACTATTAATATAGGTGTTTACATTGCTGCCTCTCCTGCCCTTTCGGCTGACATGGCTTATTTTGGAGATTATGATGGCACCATATATGGCTTGGATATTAATTTGAGGAAGATCTCCTGGAAGATTTCTGCAGGAGATGAATCCGGTGCAATTTTGGCTATTCCGGCAGTCGGGAGTGGTGTAGTTGTAGTTGGAAGTGAGGATAAATTCCTCTATTGCTATAATGCCACCAATGGCAAATTGATTTGGAAATACCGAACAAACGGCCGGATTGTTGGTTCTGCAATTATAACTCAGACTAAGGTTCTCTTTCCAAGCATGGATGGGAATATAATGATTTTGAATCTGACAGATGGAAGGAAGTTGTGGAGTTTTAATGCGGGAACACCTGTCAGCAGTTCGCCTGCAGTAATTAAAGGTAAATTTTACATCCTTACTGAAGATGGTAGATTATTGGCATTTGGTGAAAAGTAGTCACTCGAAAATCAATTTATTTACCCCATCCCCAAGGGGAGTAAATTGATTTTCTTCGCTCCCCTCGGGGCCGGGGTAAACGAAGAAAATCAATGGGGTTAGGTACTGAGTTACACGGAGAAGAAATATTAAATTTATGAAGATTGTTTATCTAATTACTGGCTCCGGCGGATCATTCTATTGCGGGAATTGCTACCGCGATATGATCTATCTGCGGGCTATCCGGAAGGTTCCGGGAATTAAGGCTTCTGCTATTCCTCTATATCTTCCGCCTGAAGAGGCAGTTGTTGAATCAGGAATGGATAAAAATGTCTTTTTTGGCGCTATATCAATGTACCTCAGGGAAAAAGTGCCATTTATGAAAAACATGCCAGTATTTCTCGACAAAATATTCGACTCAGCTCCCATGCTCCGGATGGCTGCAAAAAGAGCCGGTACCACTCGCACCGAAGGTCTTGAGGATATGACTCTTAACATGATAAAAGGCGAGAATGCCTTCCCTGAAAAAGAACTTCAGCGTCTGGTGGATTACCTGTGCAAGGATGGTAAACCGGATATTATTCATTTGTCAAATGCATTGATCATCGGTTTGGCAAGGCAGCTTAAACGGAAGATGAAAGTGAAGATCGTTTGCTCCCTCTTAAACGAAGATGACTGGATAGATGAGATGGCAGAACCATTCCAGTCGAACGCCTGGAGACTGATAGCCCGTGAAGCTCTTAATGTTGATGCTTTTCTTACTCCCAGCCAATATTACAAGGAATTCTTCCTCTCAAAAACAGGAATAACTGATTTCGGTTTTAATGTAGTGCCACTTGGCCTGGATCCTGATCAGGAGCTGTTAAACGTTGTTAAAAATGGTAATTGGCCTGCAATCGGATATTTCTGCAGGATCAACTCGCAGAACGGATTTGATAAAATTGTGGATGCATTTATCAGGTTGAAATCGGAAGATACCTTACCTGGACTTTCACTTCATGTAACCGGAGGCTTTACAGGTGATGATAAACCATTTATCGCAGAACAGAACAGAAAAATCAAGGCTGCCGGACTAAAGAGTTTTGTCAGACTATATCCTGAATTCCAGGGTGACAGTAAGCAACAGTTCTTCAGCAACATTAATGTTATGAGTGTGCCGGTACGAAAGCACGATGGATATGGCTTATATCTGTTGGAAGCAAATGCTGCAGGAGTTCCGGTTGTTCAGCCTGCTACAGGAGCATTTCCGGAAATCATTGCCAGAACAGGCGGTGGTATAACTTATTCTCCTGATGATATTGGTGCCTTATCTGACAGTCTGGTCAAAGTTCTGAAAGATAAAGAGTTAATGCATAAACTTGGTTCAGAGGGTAAAGAAAAAGTTCTTAAAAACCTCTCACTAGATAAAATGTCCCAGGAACTATCCCGGGTTTACCAGGAGGTAATGTCGAAATAAGAAGTATATTATGTAATATTTGTAAATGAGCTCAAAAATCAATTTATTTACCCCTTCCCCAAGGGGAGTAAATTGATTTTCTTCGCTCCCCATGGGGCCGGGGTAAACGAAGAAAATCAATTGTCCATTTTAGAAAACTAAAATTTATTCTATGCTCTCGATTAAGAATATTTCAAAATCATTCACTCAGAGAGGCCTGGTACTTAACAATCTTTCTCTGGAGGTAAATGAGGGTGATACGATTGCCATTATGGGGCCCTCTGGGTCGGGCAAGTCAACATTGCTGAATATCCTCGGACTCCTTGACATGCCGGATAGCGGTGAGATTTATTTCAGAAAATCTCCGTTAGCAGAATTTACCGATGATGAATCTGCTGCATACAGGAATAAAAATATTGGTTTTGTATTCCAGGATCATCTTTTGCTTCCTCATCTGACTGTATCAGAGAATATATTTCTTCCACTCCTTGCCGCAAAATATAACAGGCTCCAACTCTCTGAAAAGGAGGAGCACCTGAAAATGCTGATGGAAAAAACAGGGATCACGGATCTGAAAGATAAATATCCATTTCAGATCTCAGGCGGAGAAGCTCAGCGTGTGGCACTTGTGAGATCATTGGCAAACAGTCCGTCTGTCCTTCTGGCAGACGAACCAACCGGTTCGCTCGACAGCAAAAATGCTGAAAATATGGGAGATCTTCTTCTTAACATGAACAAGGAAACAGGTATTTCAATAATACTCGCAACTCATTCGGCAGATCTGGCAAATAGAATGTCAAAAGTAATGATACTCGCAGAAGGCAAACTGAATTAATATGACACCAGATCTCTTCAGGATAATAATAAGTTCAGTAAAATTCTTCAGAAAGCCTGTACTTTATCAGGTACTGATAGTCGCATTATTATCAGCTGTAATAACCGGATCATTATTAACAGGCAGTTCAGTAAGGGCAAGTCTTAAAAAAGCAGCTTACGAGCGTCTTGGTAATGCGGGTATTGTAATAAGTTCCGGAATAAGGTATTTTGATGCTGGTCTTGAAGATGAGATTGAAGCCTCCTCAGGAATAATGAGTACAGGACTCCTGGAATTAACAGGCTACAGCCAGAGCCTGAGCTCACAGAAAGGGGCATATAATACTCATATTTATGGTGTTTCAAATGATTTCTTCTCTTTTCATGGCAAAGACTCAGTCTTAATTAATAAGGGTGAAGTAGCCATCAACAGAAGGCTTGCTGAGCATCTTGAACTGAACACCGGTGATGAGATTATAGTACGATATAACGCGATCTCTGATATTCCCGCCGATGCACCTTTTGCACCGGAGTCTGAGGAAGTGAGGTCAGCAGTATTTAAGGTAGGCTTCATTCTCGAACCTGAAAGTATTGGAAATTTCTCGCTGATGATAAGCCAGATAACTCCGATGAACCTCTTTCTAAGGCTGTCCGATCTTGAATCAGTATCACTGAAACAGCTTAAGATCAACAGGTTAATCCTAAGCAAGGAAAATAGCCTTTCTTCTGCTATTGTTTTTGACCAGCTGCAAAAAGTTCTGAAACCTTCTGATGCCGGTCTTAGAGTGCGAACAATTGAAAAAACAGCGGAAACAGAATTGGTATCAGACAGAATTTTTATTGATGAGCCACTTATCAGCGAAATTCGCACAATCATCCCCTCCTCAGCATCTGTGATAACATACCTGGCAAACAGGATCAAAGCTGGTCAAAAATCTACTCCATATTCATTTGTAGCAGCAATCCCTTCCTCTCTTTATCCCGAAATTGCCACCGACAATGGAATGATTGTAAATAGCTGGCTGGCAGAGGATCTGGATGTTAATCCCGGAGATACTGTCACGATGTACTGGTATTCACCTGACTCACTCAATAAACTCGTTGAAAGCAACGACTTGTTTGTTGTCAGAAAGATTGTAAATATTGAAGAGATCTGGGCAGATTCATTACTCATGCCGGATTTTCCGGGAATAGCAGGCAGTGAATCCTGTTCTGAATGGGATGCGGGTGTGCCAATAAAGATGGATGAGATCCGCGATAAGGATGAATTATATTGGAACAGATTCAGGGGAACCCCTAAAGCCTTTATCAGCTATGAAAAGGGTAAAGAGCTGTGGGGAAGTAATTATGGTCCGGCAACAGCAATAAGATTTAAGTCAGGAATTTCCAAAACTGAAATTGAAACAGAACTTGCCGGAAAACTAAATCCTTCAATAACAGGATTTACAGTTATTGACATCAGAAGAGAGTCAGAAGCTGCGGCTGAGAATGGAGTGGATTTTGGCACTCTGTTTCTTAGCCTTGGTTTCTTAGCCTTGGTTTCTTTATGATAGTGGCATCGATTGTTCTGCTATCCTTCGCGGTTTCATATTATTTTGACTCCAAGAAGGGAATTGTTAAAACTCTGTTTGCACTTGGTTTTACGAACAGATGGATCGGTAACCTTTTATTCCTGGAATCCTTATTTATTGGGGCGATTGGATGCTTTGCAGGGGCGCTGGCAGGATATCTGGTAAATATAATAATCACCGGAGCACTAAATTCAGTCTGGAGAGGTGCTGTACAAACCAATACCCTCTCAGCTTCGTTTGATCCGGTTCCAATTCTTTCGGGATTTTTTATAACGATCGTCATTATGGGATTTTTTATGTGGCTGAAATCAAAAAGATATCTTAAGATCCTCAGTCGCAAAGAAAAATCATATCACAGATTTGCATCACGGAGATTAAACCTGATTCTGCTTGTCGGTTCTGTTATTATAACTATTACTGTATTCCTTATTTCATTGTTGTTCAATAGTATAAGTACTGTTTCAGGTTTCACAGCCGGAATCTTTCTGCTTATTTCCTTAATTCTGTTCTGGAGACAATTATATCTCGGTAAGGCTAATAATGGCCCTGAGAGAATGGCCACCGGGAAAGGATTGTCGCGTCTCTATTATTCATTCAACCCTTCTCATGCATTAACTCCGATACTTTTTATTGCAACAGGAATTTTCGCTGTATTTATAACAGCCGCTAACAGGATGGATTTTGACGAGCAATTTCTTAAAAGATCTTCAGGTACCGGGGGTTATTTACTATGGTGCGAAAGTAATATACCTGTAAATGAAGATATTAATACACCAGATGGAAGAAGCAATCTTGGTCTGGATGAGGATAGCCTCTCAGCGATGAGGTTTATCCAGATGAAAAGATCTTCGGGGAATGATGCAAGTTGCCTGAATCTTAATCATATAACAGCTCCCCCGCTTCTTGGCGTTGATCTGGCTGATTTTATTTCGAGGAAAGCATTCTCTTTTTCAAAGCTGTTTCTCGATTCAGATACAGGTAACACATGGCATTATCTGAATGGAAATCCTGGACCCAACACTATATACGGAATTGCTGATCAGACAGTTCTTGACTGGGGATTAAAAATAAGTGTGGGTGATACACTTATTATGAGAGCTGAAACAGGGCAACAACTGAATATAATTCTTGCTGCAGGATTAAAACCAAGCGTTTTTCAGGGCTATGTAATCATCAGTAAGGAAAACTTCAGCAGATATTTCCCATCAGTGTCAGGAAGTGCAGTTATGCTTGTTGATGGGGATCCGCTAATGGCCGAATTATACAAAAAGACACTCGATGACAGACTTGCAAATTATGGCATCAATATCACACTCACGACTGAAAGATTAAAATCATTTTATGAAGTTACAAATACCTATCTGTCAGTATTTGGCGTATTTGGAGCCCTTGGTATGATATTAGGTGTTGCGGGCCTGGGATTTGTCCTGTTGAGAAATTATAACCTTCGAAAACGCGAATTTGCCCTGATGCTGGCAACTGGTTTTACATTAAAAATAATCCGCAGGAATATTCTTTATGAACAGGTGTTTATACTATCGGCCGGAGTTATATCGGGGGTTTTGCCGGCAATTGTAGCCACGCTGCCATCATTGGTAGGAGATCAGGAGATCCCATGGCTTTATTTGTCAATTATGGTTGCAATAATTGTGATCACAGGTATATCGGCAGTGCTCATTTCATTAAGATCAATTTCCGGAAGGGCTCTGACAGCCTCCCTTAAAAAAGAGTAGATTCCTATTTTTTACCAACTGCTATCAGGTATTTCTGGGTCCTGAAGTAGATCATCCCATCTGTAATAGATGGGGCAGTAAGGCTTAAGTCATTCAGAGGGATCTCAGCAATAAGATTGAATGTGTCTCCATCCCGAATAATATAGACCGTACCCTCTTCATCAACTATATAGATCTTACCATCAGATGCAACAGGAGAAGCTATGAAACTTTTGGTTTTACCAAGTTTTGCATTATAGATCTCTTTGCCTGTCAGCGGGTCAATACACACAACAGAACCATTCCATCCAACATTATAGAGATGGTTCCTGTACAACAGCATCGTATGCATATATGAGCCGCCCCTTGGTATGCTCCATTGAATGAAACTATTGGAAGTCTCATTATTCTTAAGTGTAATATCCCCGGTTGCATCGGTTTTTACAGCGATTATCGGGGAACTTGGGCCATGAGCACTGTTAAAGTATATCATGTCATTCCCGGTAATTGGTGTCGGGATCTGGATGTCGCCACCTCCGGACATTCTCCAGACTTCTTTACCTGTTTCAAAATCATAGCCGGCGCGAAGCTTATAACCATTAACCGCGACATAAGTATTTCCCTTATTTGTGTAAATAGTTGGTGTACACCAGCCGGGATATTCTTCTCTCCGGGTTTTCCATAGTTCTTTTCCTGTTTTCAGGTCATATGAGGCTACAAAGGAGTCTTCAAGTACATCGCATTGAATTATCAACACTCCGTTGTGAATCACCGGAGAACTGGCAAATTCCCATTCGGCACTTTTTACTGCAAAAAACACAGATTTTAATAATCCGAAGTTCTTCTGCCACACCAATTTCCCATTCATATCATAACAAAAGAGACCTTCCGATCCGAAAAAAGCAACCACATAATTGCCATCTGTAGCTACAGAAGTATTGGCATGAGTGGATTTCGGATGACGTTTCATTTTTGGAATTCCTTTGTAAGAGGTTCTGTCCCAGATAGTTTTACCAGTGTTTTTATCGATACAATATACTTTCCATTCATGTTCAGACTGATCATTAACGGGCTCGATACTGCCATAAATACCTGGTTTGAAACCATCCTTGTCTGCCTGACTTATTGCAGCTGTAATAAATAACCTGTTTTCCCAGATTACAGGACTTGAAAGTCCGAGCCCCGGAATTTCAACTTTCCACCTGATGTTAGACATCGTCTTAAGATCGAATGATTCCGGCAGATTTGCATTATCAAGTACCCCTGATGCCTTATAACCCCTGAATGATGGCCACTGGCGGTCTGTTCTGGTCTGACCTGTTAAGGTAATAGATGAAATATAAATCAGCGTAAGAATAAATAGTAACCGATGCATTGCCTTCATAAAAAAATCATTAAGAGTTATAACTTTATTTTATATGCCACGGATATAATGCTCATATCTGTTAATCGGGGAATATAGTCGCGTTGAAAAATGTATTCGATTTCTACTGAATGTTTTTTTACAATTTTATATTCAAATCCTCCTGTAAGTCTTTGCTTGCCAATAAGTCGTGAAGAGTTCTCAAAAAGGGGACTAAATGATTCGAAGCTGATGTACGGATTTACCGGAAATTT
Source organism: Bacteroidales bacterium (assembly GCA_031396165.1). Taxonomy (GTDB): domain Bacteria; phylum Bacteroidota; class Bacteroidia; order Bacteroidales; family VadinHA17; genus LD21. The sequence continues at coordinate 8,318 of JANNKF010000099.1, forward strand.
TGGAATATTATAAATCCCTCTGAGTTTTATTCTGCCGGTATAGCCTGGAATCTTATCTTTCTCATCCTCAAAGTATGTCAGAGCCTGTGCCTGAAGTCTTAATCGCACCGACAAAGTAAAATCATTCAGTGGAAGTGAACCCCTGGCATCAATCATTAGCTTGTGCCTGATGTGATACAGATCATCATCCTCAAGATTATTTGTGAACCTGTATGCACCGGCAATTGAGAAAAATTTATTGAACTTGTAGGAAAGACCGGCCTCCAGAAAAGCCTGTTCTGTTTTTGACGCGTTACTAAATGTACGCAGCGTTGCAGAAATGTCGGCTTCGAGCTTTTTATTTACCGGAATCTCGGCATTTATTCCATACCAGATCCCGAAATCATTACTCTGACAATCCCCTGTTCTGCTGATGATTAAAATGAGAATAGAAATTAATAGTGCTCTAAATTTCACTGGAATCTTTTTTATGTCCTACCTGAGGGAATAAATTATCTCTTTTGTCGGAAGTTTCGAAAAATATCGTCAGGTAACAAATATCCCTGAGAAGATCAATATCCCCTATTTCAACACGAATTATGCTGTTAATCCCTGTCCGCACCTGCAAGTCATTTACTAATTCCTGGTAGTTTTCAGGTTTGATAAGATTGATTTTCTCATATGTTATTTTTTTGGAAGAAGTGTGCTTCAATAACCACTTCTTCTCAAGACCATATGTTATAAGTACAATAATCAGGTTTGCAAACAAGATCCCGGGGATACTCGTGGCTGTATCTGATAATGAATTTATTACAGAAATACCAATAATCAGGAACAGATAAGTCATTTCTCTGATCGGCATTGTAGTGGTGCGGTATCTGATGATGCCGAAAATGGCGAATAGTCCAAGTGCGAACCCGACCTGCAGCATTACATTCGCAAGAAGATAACACAAAAGAAAGACAATACTTGAAATCAGAATATAAGTGAAAAGATAATCTTTTCTTTTCGTGGTACTGAAGTACAACCATCTGACAATAATAAGAATTACTATAAGATTAAGAGAAAAACGGCCAACCATTTCAAGCAAATTCTCCATGTTGAACAATTCAGTGCCTGATATTTGTGTCGCCTCAGTTACCAGCAGGTCTACTACTTTCATCTTCTAATTTTTTTAATTTCAATAATTTTGGTTTAAGTCTGTTCCTTTTCAGAGTGTCGTTAAGCAAAGCACTACCTATACAATATTTGCTGAACCCCGTTGGATAAATGCCCATCTTCTTGAGGTTATCATTAAATGGTGAAGTGCAGGATTGCCCCTCTTTTTTCAATTCGGCAATTGCAATATATGGCATCTCAATACGGTTCCCATTTTCAATATTGGTAAAAGAAAGATTAAAATCAAGCGTGATCCTCTCAATTGTTGCAAAACTTATCAGAGTCGCCCTGGTAAAGCGATTTAACACGACTGGTCGTAATGTAGTGGGATCTACTGAAGAGTGCTCCTTTATGAATCTTCTGGTAATCTCATCAAATGTGCCTGATAATGAATAATTATTCAAACGGTCTTTGATTGTTCTGTTTTTATTTGTTTTTGTTTTTACTTCCAGAAATGATTCTCCGGTTGATTCATATGTTCTGAAACGGATCTTATGTCTTTCCAGATGTCCATTTACATGCTGGTAATAAAACAGATAATCGGGAGTGTCGAGGTATGTGGTAGTATAAAGTTGGGTTTTGAGTCTTTCAATTTCCAGCACTTTGTATCTTCCATTAAGATTCTCAATAAGTTCCCCAAGTTTAGTCACAGGAAAGACATATTTAGTGTCTGTTCTGTTCATAAACCGTACACAGTCCATTGCGGCCAGCCTGACAGGTTTTAGCTTCACCAGGGATCTTAATATCAATTCATTATGCATAGTGTCAGTTCAAACCCGATTCGTAAATATTTCTACTTTAATGCACTGTTTGAAGTATTAAATGTGGGAGCCTGCCAGTTGAATGCCCCTGTCCCATCCGGAATCCTGGAATACGAGGACTCAAGAGTTTGTCCGGGATAAGATACTTTATCAATAAGTGAAAGATCAGGTTCGGAAAGAACTATCTCCTCACCCCCGGCAGATAGTTTAAAATTTGCATGCAGACCTGCCTGTGTTGTATCCTTATCGGCCCAGATGATGAGAAATCCACCACCTGTAATAATTGTACCCTGGGGCACTTTCCATTTAGCGACTTTGGTGTCATTGTCTGAAAGATAATAGCCGGAAATATCAATATCGGCTGATGTCAGATTATATAATTCAAACCAGTCGTCAAATTCTCCGTTCTGGTCAGCCACAATGGTTGTATTAACGGCCATAAGCTCATTGATCACAATATTTTTGACCACAGGATCATTTTTCTTCTCGCATGAAAAACTGATTGCTGCAACAGATAATAGTATGAAAAAGAATTTATAAATGTTTACCATCAGCTATCATAATTAGAAAGTGAAGTTAGTCCAAGATTTAGGTCAGGTTTAGTTCTTGAAATGATTAAAGCAGCACCAAGTGCTGACGCATTTGAGATCTCGGATGTAAAGACCATTTTAGATCTGTAAGCATCAGCTATCAGATTCAGAAACAGCTCATTTTTCGAGAAGCCGCCTGTTATATAGATATTAGCAATATCATCATTTTTCGGTATTACAAGATTAACAGAGTCTATTGTAAGATCACATAATTCATTCATTAACTGATGATAAGCCTCTTCGAAAGAAGTAAACTCATACATATCGATGTACTCTTTAAGATCACGGGAATAATGGCCTGTCTGAAAGAATATCTTTTTGCCTGAGTATTTCGTTTTCATAAGGGCTGATAATTTCCGGTCAGCATTAATTTTTTTGTAGTAGGCCTCGGGTTTATTGAAATGTTCCGTGATTAGTCTGGCAGCAGTCTCATGAAGATGACCAAGAAACAACCTTGATGATTTTACCGGTTGCCTTGTTATGCTCATATAACACAAACAATCCTTATCGAGTTGTTCTGCAGTTAGTTTTTCAGTGTTGAACGGATTCATATTGATACACCAGGTACCGGTTGAGAGAAGCAAAAACTTCCCGGTACTTGCAGAAAAGTAAGGTGCTAATGATGCAGAGCTGTCATGAATTCCTATTCCTACATTTAATTTTTTACCCTCGATTTCTATTTCATCCAGAGTATCTACAGGAACAGGATCAGGAAGACTCAGTTCCAGATTACTGACCCAGTTATGGTAATTCATATTATCGAAGTCCCATAATGCAGTATGACATCCTATTGATGTGTGCTCAGAATAGATCTTACCGGTCAGGGTATAAGAAAGGTATTGAGGGAAATGAAGTATATGTTTTACTTTGGCAAAAACTTCTGGTTTTGTCTTTTTAAGCCAGAGCGCCTGAATCCCGGAATTAAGCATTCCAAGGGCAGGAGATGCTGTCTTTCTACAAAATTCGTCGCGGCCACCATGTCTTTTGTACAAACCCTCAGGTATCTTTTCTTCTACCGGTTTCAGGTAATTGTAGACAGGAGTAAGTCTGTTTCCGTTCTGGTCAAGATAAACAAGTGTTGCACCGTAAGTAGTAAAATTTACTGCGGTCAGATCATATTTATCAGACTTAATAAGGTTTACCAATGACTCCTTAATCCACTTTTCAATCCGTTCAATATCATCACATCCAAATCCGTCATCATCAGGAATCTCCGGAAATTTCTGTTCTGACTCAGCAACAACCTTCAGTTCCTTATTAAAAAGGATCATCTTTTTATTGGTTTTTCCGATATCAAATATAGCTATAACACTCTCTTTCATATATTTTGCTTCTAATGAGGCTGCCTCAAAAGTCCTATCTTTACTAGAGCCCCTAAATCCCCTAAAGGGGACTTGCTGATTATAAACTACTTAGACAACCCCCTTTAGGGGGCAGGGGGCAAAAAGACAATTGTTGCGACCAACTCTTAATTTAGTATTGGTTGTAAAGTTTTTATCGTTTCCGAAGAACTTCTTTTTCGTATTTTGAAATTTCATCTATATAATCCTGACCTACAGGAATTTTGTTAATCATACAATAGTAATCATAAACAGCACCAAATGGTTTGGTTTTAAGCATCTCAAGTAATGCAAGCCTTTCAAAATTCTTATCCTGTTCCTCAAATTTTACAAGAGTCTTATGAGGTTCAAGCAAGGCATACATAAATGCCAACTGTGCTGAACGGGTACCAATAACATAGGCACCAATACGATTAAGACTTGCATCAAAGTAATCAAGTCCAATATTAACCCTGTTAAGGGCATTACAACGAACAATTTCCTGAGTAATCAGAAGCAATTCCTCATTGAAAGTCAGCACATGGTCGCTGTCCCAGCGCACTCCTCTTGTAAGATGTAACAGTATTTCATCCACAAAATGCAGAATCGAAGAAATCTTATCACCTACCTGTTCTGTCGGATGGAAGTGTCCGTTATCCAGAGTAATCATTGTGTTGTTTGCGATTGCATAACCAACATAGAAATCATGGGAGCCGACCACCATCGATTCTGATCCGATGCCAAACAGTTTGCTTTCAACAGAATCTTTCAGATATTTTTTCGGGTACTTCACCGCAAAAATTTCGTCAAGTGATTTCTTAAGCTGTTTACGAAGTGTATTTCTGTCAACAGGTGTATCCTTCGATCCGTCAGGAATCCAGATATTATGTACGGTTGCTGTTCCCAGCTGTTTTCCCATTTCAGCTCCTATTGCCCTGCAACGTTTTGTATGTTCAACCCAGAACTTTCTTATCTTTTCATCTTTACTCGAAAGGGTATAGCCATCATCCGCTTTAGCATGCGAGAAGCAGGTGCAATTGAAATCGAGTCCCATCCCCCTTTTCTTTGCCCAGTCGATCCATCCCTGGAAATGTTTAACTTTTATCTGATCGCGGTCTACCAGTTTGCCTCCAAACTCACCATAAATGGCATGCAGATTTAGTCTCTGTTTTCCCGGAAGAAGAGACATTGCCTTATCAAGATCTGCTCTCATCTGCTCAATTGTTTTTGCTTTCCCGGGGAAATTTCCTGTGGCCTGGATACCGCCGCCACCAAGAACAGAATCGGGTTTTTCAAAGCCGCCTACATCATCTGTCTGCCAGCAATGCAGGCTGATGCTTATTTTATCCATTTCAGCAATTACCTGGTCTGTATCTACCCCAAGTTCAGCATATTGTTCCTTTGCCAGCTTATAGGCTTTTTCTATAACCTCTTTTTTCATATTATAAATGTTTAAACGTTGTATTTTTTTGCCCCCATCCCGATAGCTATCGGGACCTTAAAGGGGACTTAAGTTATTCATCACAAGTTATTTATACCTTCTTCCTGACGCCTGACGCACGCCGCCTTTCGCCTTATTCCATATAGAACACCTGCTCCAACGGAATTGTTACCGGAGAATTATCAGGATTGGTATCCATGATATCAGCCATATACTTCCACCATTTCTTTACAATCTCAGTATTGCCAAGATCCTGTGATGAACTCTCTCCCGACTGTTCCTGATAGGCAAAAAGAGTGTTAGTCTCTTCATCCAGGAAAATAGAGTAGTTGCCTATTCCTTCATTTTTCAGAAGGCTGACAAGTTCCGGCCAGATTTCACTGTGACGTTTTCTGTATTCTTCCTTAAATCCGGGAACCATTTTCATTTTAAAACCAAATCGTTTTGTCTCCATATTTTCTATCCTAATTTTACAACAAATGTTGAAAGTATAAGTATTGAAATTCCGATTACAAGCACAATAATAGTTTTTTTCCTGACACCTTTCCACTCATTGAGAAATATGCCCCATATATTACTGATTGCTATGTTAAGGGCCATCAGGATACTCCAGCCAAAAACAGCCATTCCTTCAGGAAGTTTACTTGAGCCCATTCCGAAAAAATGGAACTGTAGAAACCAGAGGAATCCTGCAAGAAATGTAAAGAACAGGTTATTAAGAAGTACACTACCTGATACAGTATAATAATCCTTATATGTTTTGTTTTTGATGTTGAGATATCCGCAATAAATAAGGTTTGTAATGAATCCTCCGAAAAGTATAAATATCAATGATGGATTTTTCTGAAAGAGAGGATTGGTCCCGTGTGCAAGAGCTGCAACTTCTATAGGTTTCCCTGATTCAAAACCAAAATTAAAACAGGCGCTCATGATGCCGGCGAATATTGCAATAAAAATACCCTTCTTCAGGGCAAATTCTTTTACGGCAGCTCTTTTTTCCTCTTCAGTCATCTCACTGCTTTTCAGTGAACCAGCATATCCGATAACCGCAATTCCTGCTATTGTAATCGAAACTCCAACAATGGTCAGGATACCTGCATATGTAGAGAAAAGATTATCCCCGGCAATTATCGGAGGAATAAGTGTTCCGAAAGCAGCACATAATCCAAGTGCTATACTTTGTCCAAGTGCCACACCCAGATATCTGATACTGAGGCCGAAAGTGAGTCCTCCAAAACCCCATAATGCCCCGAAAAACATCGCCATAAGTTTTGCAGAGGATGGAGCATCATTAATAATTGGCATGAGTTCTCCCTTTGGAACAAAGATGAAAGCAAAAAGTATCGGAGCTATTAACCACGCCGCAACCCCCTGAGTTATCCAGTATGATTCCCATGCCCACGATTTGACCTTTTTAAATGGCACATAAAAACTTGCAGCGCCTATGCTTCCAAGGGCAATCAGCAAAATACCTGTAGTTGGATTCATGTAAAACTATTTATTTTAAGTGAACTGCAATTTATAAACTTTCAGGAATGAATTTGATATTTGTTAATTTTTTTATTCAGACATTTTTTCATAATCTTGATAATTATTACCAAATCCCGAAATATAATGAAATCATTAAAACTCACACTCTTTCTGCTTTGCCTGTTCACCGGCGTTTTTGCACAGGATCTAATTGTTAAGGATCTCACCTGCGAACATAAAAAGAATCCGCTTGGCATCGATTTCCTTCTGCCCAGGTTTTCCTGGAAAATTGATGGCACCGGAAATAATATAATGCAGACAGCTTACTCTGTACGTGTTGCATCAGATACTAAATTCTCCTCAGCCGGAACAATCTGGCAATCAGGTAAGGTTGCATCCGGAGAATCGATTCTGCAACTCTATGCAGGTCCTGCTCTTAAATCTGGCCAACGGTATTACTGGCAGGTAAAAATATGGGATAACAAAGGAAGAGAAACAAAATGGAGTGAAACCGCCTTCTGGGAAATGGGATTGCTTACTCAAACTGAATGGAAGGCGAAATGGATCGAGATGGAAAGCGACACACAACGCTATAGCCCCTCCCCTCATTTCAGAAAAGAGTTTGCCTTGGATAAAAAAATTGCTAGTGCAAGAGTTTATGTAACATCACATGGTTACTATGAACTTCACCTGAATGGTAAAAAGGTTGGTGATCAGGTACTTACTCCTGGATGGACTTCTTACGGCAAACGACTTCAGTATCAGGTATATGACGTGACAAATATGTTGCTAAAAGGAAATAATGCTATTGCTGCTGTTCTTGGTGAAGGCTGGTACCGTGGAACACTTGCATGGGGTAACAACTGGGCTATTTATGGAAAGAGATTAGGGCTTTTGATGCAATTAAAGGTGACATTTACCGATGGCACTGAATCGATTGTTGTAACAGATGATACATGGAAAGCTTCAAATAATGGTGCAATCAGAATGAATGACATTTATAATGGCGAAACCTATGATGCCACTAAAAAACTGAAAGGATGGAACCTCCCGGGATTTAATGACAACAGTTGGCAAAAAGTTGTGGCAGGTACATATAATAATAGTATCCTTATTGCTTCAGAGGGTTCTCCAATCAGAAAAATTCAGGAAATAAAACCGGTTAAGATATTCAGAACACCCAAAGGAAAGCTTATTGTGGATATGGGGCAGAACATGGTTGGCTGGCTACGGCTTAAAGTAAACGGGCCCAAAGGCACTTTGGTTACTTTGCGTCATGCAGAGGTAATGGATAAATTTGGTGAATTCTATACTACAAACCTGCGTTCGGCAAAATGCCAGATTGATTATACCCTCGCCGGTACAGGCGAAGAAGTGTACGAACCCCGTTTTACATTTATGGGATTCAGATTTGTTGAAGTTACCGGATTTCCGGGTGAATTGAAAACTGATAACCTCACCGGTATTGTTGTGCATTCTGACATGGCAGTGACAGGAACCTACGAGAGCTCAAATGCCCTTCTGAATCAGTTACAGCACAACATTCAGTGGGGTCAGCGCGGTAATTTTGTTGATGTACCCACAGATTGTCCGCAGCGCGATGAACGTCTGGGCTGGACGGGTGATGCACAGGCGTTCTGCAGGACTGCAGCATATAATATGGATGTATCTTCATTTTTCACCAAATGGCTGAAAGATGTTTCTGCCGATCAGAAACCCGGAGGCGAAGTACCTGATGTTATACCTGATGTACTTAACAAACAGAATGCTACAACTGCCCAGCCATCTGCAGGATGGGGTGATGTTTCTGTAATTGCACCATGGACAATGTATCTTGTATATGGTGACAAAATGTTTCTGAAAAATCAGTATCCCGGCATGAAGGCCTGGGTTGAATATATAAGGAAAAAAGCCGGTGATTCTTATATCTGGAAAGGCGGTAGTAAATATGGCGACTGGTTGTTCTACCATCCTCCGGTAAATAATCATACTGAGCCTGACGGATATACAGAGCACGACTTTATAGCCACTGCATTCTATGCTTACTCAGCCGGTATTCTTTCAGAAGCTGCCAAAGCGCTCGGTCTGGCTGATGATGCAAAATATTATGCAGAGCTGGTTGATAAAATTAAAAATGTATTTATTAATGAATATGTTACGAAAGCAGGAAGAGTAGGAACAAACTCACAGACATCATATGTACTGGCACTTATGTTTAATCTGCTGCCAGAAGAACTTAATCCAAAAGCTGCAAAATTCCTTGTTGATGATATTAAGAGCAGGAGGAACAGACTTTCAACGGGTTTTCTTGGCACTCCATATCTGTGCCATGTTCTCTCCTCAAACGGATATACAGATGTGGCTTATGATCTTCTTCTTCAGGAAAACTATCCATCATGGTTATATCCTGTGAAAATGGGTGCCACCACTATCTGGGAAAGGTGGGATGGTCAGAAAACAGACAGTACTTTTCAGGATGAGGGTATGAACTCCTTTAATCATTATGCATACGGGGCCATAGGCGACTGGATGTACAGGGTCTCTGCCGGAATTGAGATTAAGACTCCAGGGTATAAGCAACTGATTCTCCAGCCGCATCCTTCGAAAAAACTTTCTTATTCCAGGGCTTCATTTGAGAGTGCATATGGTACGATTGCATCAGGATGGGAAAGAACAGGGTCAGTGATTAAAGTGTCGGTAAAAATACCTGCCAATACGGAAGCAACTGTTATCCTTCCTGTTACAGCTGTAACAAAGGTTTCTGAAAACGGAAAACCATTTGCAGATAACAAGAATTTTTCTGAAATCACTGCTTCACAAAACAAAGTGAGTTTCAAGGCAGGTTCAGGAACCTATGTTTTTGAATATACTGAAGAGTAAAGGGATAAGAAATTAGTTATATTTTTATTGCATAATTAGAAATCATTTAACCGCAGAGAGCGCTGAGTTGGCGCAAAGTACGCTAAGTTTAATGCAACTGAATCATTTCTTTGCGTTCTTTGTGAAAAAGCTTTGTGTCCTTTGCGGTTAATGGTTTTAATATAGTATTTAATGGATTTTTTTAATAGTCACCTGGGTGAATTTGCCGCTTTACTGACAACCTTTTTCTGGACGATAACAGCATTATCTTTTGAATCAGCAAGTCATAAAATTGGTTCTGTAGCAGTTAATATACTCCGGCTTGTTATCGGATTTATTTTCCTTAGTGTTTTTAATCTGATACGAAGGGGTTTCATTCTGCCTTTTGATGCCAGTATTGATAACTGGTTGTGGCTGTCGGTTTCAGGCCTGATAGGATTTGTCTTCGGCGATCTGTTCCTCTTTAAATCCTACACCATGATAGGATCGAGATTCTCAATGCTTATAATGACTCTGGTACCTCCCATTACTGCATTTTTCAGTTTCATTATCCTTGGAGAACGACTCACCCTGTTTCATTTTTTTGGTATGACCCTTACTTTTGCAGGTATAGCTATTGCAATCTTCAGCCGGAGTGGAAAGGGTGAAAAACTGACGTTAAAACTTGCTCCACGGGGGATACTTTATGCTTTTGGCGGGGCTGTAGGTCAGGCACTGGGATTAGTTTTAAGTAAATTTGGAATGAATGAATATGATCCTTTTTCAGCCACACAGATCCGAATAATTGCAGGGATAGCCGGTTATATTGTGCTCGTAACTGTACTTGCGCGCTGGAACAATGTTATTAAGGCAACAGGAAATAGAGAAGGCATGAAATTAACCACTCTTGGTGCATTCTTTGGTCCCTTCCTTGGAGTCTCCTTTTCCCTGGTGGCAATTAAGTATACTGAAGCAGGAATTGCTTCAACCATTATGGCACTCGTGCCGGTATTCATAATTGTTCCTGCCATTTTTTTATATAAACAGAAGGTTACTCTGGCAGAAATAATTGGTGCAATAGTCAGTGTTGCCGGAGTTGCACTTTTCTTTGTTTAAATATAATTTGGAAAAGTATGAGCCCTGATGAAATAAAACAACGAAACTTAGAAAATGAATTCGTCTTTACTGCTTCGAGAAGTGGTGGTCCCGGTGGTCAGAATGTAAATAAGGTAAGTACAAAAGTTGAATTGCGTTTTAACCTTCTCCTCTCCCACTTCTTTTCTGAAAAAGAGAAAGAACTGCTCTTCAGAAAACTGAAAAATAAAATCAATAAGGAAGGAGAACTGTTAATTGTTTCACAGTCGGAACGTACTCAGTTATTAAACAAAACTGAAGCAACAGAGAAGTTTTATGAGTTGATTGCCAAAGCTTTAACTATTCCAAAATACAGAAGGGCAACGCGGCCAACATTTACATCAAAGCTGAAACGACTTGAGGAAAAAAAGAACCGGGGATCGATAAAAAGGCTTCGAAAAGGCTCAGGAATGTCTGAAGAATAATTTTTTAACCACGGATAACACGGGTTTACGGAATTTCAATTACTGGTTGATAATGAATTAAATTTCAAGCTTTTAATTTTATATTCCGGTGCGCTGCACTTTTATCGTCTCCGACAAACATTAATCTTCTGAATAGATTCTATTTGCGCCGGTATTGGATTGGATAAATATATTTATTTCTGATCCGGCGCATAATCATGTTTGTATTTCTTTTCTACCAACATATCACCCCTCTGGGGTTAAACCTGTTTTAGTTTCCACTTACCTCTTCGGAAAACAAGCCAGGCAATAATGGTCATCAGAGATTCAGCAACAACAATTGCTATGAAAACTCCTTCTTCATTTAATCCTGCTTTTATGGCCAGCAACCATGCAAGAGGAATCTCCACCATCCAGAATGCAAAAATATTAATCTTAAGAGGTGTTGAGGTATCTCCGGCTCCGTTAAAGGAATTAACGAGAACCATGCCCAGTCCATAAGCTATAAAACCTATGCTTATTATTCTGAGACCAACGGTACCGCTTTTAATAACATTTTCGTTATCGATAAATAATCGGATGAAGGGTTCAGGGAACAGAAAAAGGATAGCTCCAATTATGCCTAGGAGGATCATATTCACCCAGCCGGTGGCCCATACAGCCCTTTCAGCCCGGTCGGGTTTTTTAGCACCCAGATTTTGTCCAACAAGGGTGGACGCAGCATTGCTTAGACCCCATGATGGCAATATTGTGAAGCCGATTATCCTGATTGCTATAGTATATCCGGCCACTACTTCGCTACCGAAAAGTGAAATTATTCTTACCAGGGCTATCCAGCTTGTGGTCCCGATCAGATTCTGACCAATGCTCCCAAATGAGAGTTTAAGCAGCTTTAGCATTACTCTGAAGTCGATTGCCACATGCTTTAAGCTTATCCTTATACGTTTCTTTCCAAAGAAAAGGACATAGAATTGCACTATAACTGCCGTCCCCCTTCCTATTGTTGTAGCTATTGCAGCACCCGTAACACCCATTTCCGGAAATGGTCCGAGACCAAATATTAAACATGGATCGAGAATTATATTTATTATATTACCTATCCAAAGAACCTTCATGGCTATTGCGGCATCGCCTGCACTTCTGAATATGGCATTTATTATAAACAGCATCATTATCACCACATTACCTCCGAGCATTATTCTGGTATAGCCAGACATATGCTCAACAATTTGCGGCGAGGCACCCATTGTTGACAGCAATTTTTCTGCATAGATGGCACCTGGGATTCCAATAATTATTGATACTGCCAAACCTGTCATAATAGCCTGGACAGCTGCCTTTGCTGCAGCATCAGGATTCTTTTCCCCAATTCTTCTGGAGACCATCGAAGTAGTTGCAGTTCCTAAACCTATCGCAATTGCATAAATAATGGTAATCATCGACTCGGTGAGTCCGACAGTTGCCACGGCATCAGCACCCAGCTTCGAAACAAAGAAAATATCAACGATTACGAAAACAGATTCCATTATCATCTCAAGAACAGCTGGTATGGCCAGAAGAAGAATGGCTCTGCTGAGCCTTCCCTCCGTGAAGTCCTGTTCAGTTCCCGAGACAGCTTCTGAAACGTCCCTGAAGAATGATCTAAGTTTGTTGTTATTATTATTTGTGTTCTTTTCTGATATCACCATAAATCTGATTATCTGATACTGAAACTGAATATTTTTCAGACAGCACACCAACGAACAAAAGGGCAGGTATCCGGTTATTATTATTTTTACAGAGCATTTTTCATTTAATTGAACTATTCTGATGGAAATGGAAACAATTTTGAAAAAATCACGTTCTAGTAAAATGAGACTGCAAAAGTATTTTAAATTTGCTGATTATAGTCTCAGGATTGTCTGCAAAAGGATCTGAATTTAGAAATAAATTGTTATTGTAAAGAAGATACAGATAGTATAATGAAGTATCATTTTGATGCTTGAAATAAATTTTATCTGATTCAATAAAAAAGAGGTAAAAAAAGTACCGGTTAGAGAGATAAAAGAACTTGTAATATTAATTGCATTAAAACGCACATAATCAAATATATAAATGGCATTGACGAATATGAGGAAAAATCGATTGTTAATAAAATACTAATTGTGTTAATATTTATAGCATTCAAATGATACATTGTATTTATAGATTATTTATTTTCGTCACTAAATATTTTAGAATAACAGTTATTAATTAAACTAACAAACAAACTAAAAACGAAAAGGTGAAAATTCTCATCATCTGTTATGAACGCTAACAATAATGAGGCTACGACGCTCCATGGAGAGAGTCGCCTCGTGGGTTGCTCTTCTGATGAAGAGCCTGGCGCGAAAACCACGATTTTTTCGCAAAACGAAATCCCAAATTCGTCAGTTAGCAACCGAAGTACGGAGTTCAGGCACCGCTACTTCCCCCTGACAACTATCGACTCCTGGAATGATTGGAAATGGCAGCTTCGCAATGCTTATACAAGTATCGAAGATCTAAAGAAAATCATGAAGTTATCCGAGAAGGAGATTATGGCTATTAATAATCTAAAAGGCCGTCTTCCATTACGGATAACACCCTATTTTGCTTCCCTGATCTATAACACTAAAACCTCACATCCGCTACGCAGGAATGTGATTCCTGTTGTTGAAGAACTAATTGAAACCAAGAGCGAGCAGTCTGATCCTCTGCATGAAAAATCGTTTTCACCAGTCAGAGGAATAGTCCACAGGTATCCCGACAGGGTCCTTTTCACTGTAACACAGGTTTGTTCAAATTATTGCAGATATTGTACCCGTTCACATTCTGTAGGAAGGCTGGATAAACTCGCGAAACAGGATTTTGAGAAGGCTTTTAATTATATTGCCAGTCACAAGGAAGTAAGAGATGTACTTATCAGTGGCGGAGATCCGCTTACATTATCTGATGAGACTCTCGATTACATACTTTCAAATATAAGGAGTATTGAACACGTTGAAATTATCAGGATCGGCACAAGAATTCCTGTGGTTCTTCCACAGCGTATCACCGATAACCTGATAACGGTACTCAGAAAATATCATCCGCTCTTTATCAGTCTGCATTTTTCACATCCCGGAGAAATTACTGATGAGTGCGCCAGGGCTTGTACAAAACTTGCTGATGGCGGATTTCCTCTTGGAAGTCAGACTGTTCTTCTTAAAGGTATTAATGATAATGTACCTGTAATGAAAGAACTTATGCACAAATTGCTGAAAATAAGGGTAAGACCATATTATCTTTATCAGTGTGATTTAATTCCGGGTTCCGGTCATTTCAGGACAACAGTAAAAAAAGGTCTTGAGATTATAAAAGGACTCAGAGGATTCACGAGCGGTTACGCAGTACCAACGTTTGTGGTTGACGCCCCCGGCGGTGGAGGAAAGATACCTCTGCTTCCGAACTACGTGGTTGAGCATAACGAAGAAAAAATAGTTATGCGAAACTATAAGGGTATATTGTGTGAATATCCTGAAAAATAAGCTTATTGATGAAAGTTGGTCTGACGTTTGATCTCCGGTCATGGTATATTGACCGTGGTTATTCAATGGATGAAACTGCTGAGTTTGACAAGCAGGAAACAGTAGATGCCCTTGAGAATTCGCTGAAACTTATGGGACATGAAACAGAGCCCATTGGCAATGCATTTCAGCTCATTGAAGCCCTAGCTGCAGGTAAAAGGTGGGATATGGTTTTTAATATTGCTGAAGGGCTGTATGGCGATGGAAGGGAGTCTGTAGTTCCCGCAATTCTTGATCAGTACAAAATACCATATGTTTTCAGCGGACCAGTAATTATGGGGATATCACTTAACAAGCATATCGCCAAACTGGTTGTATCTTCAGCAGGAGTTCCTGTAAGTCCGGGTATTCTGATCTCTTCATTGAAAGATCTTGATAAGTATAATCTTGAATTCCCTCTTTTTGTTAAGCCTGTTTCAGAGGGTACAGGAAAGGGAATAACTGAAAAAAGTCTTGTTAAATCGGAAGCAGAGCTGAATGAAATGGTTAAATGGATTCTTACAGAGTTCCGACAGCCTGCTCTGGTCGAAGAGTATCTTCCCGGAAGAGAATTTACTGTCGGAATTGTTGGATACGCCGAGGATGCGGTTGCTATCGGAGGTATGGAGGTGATTTGTGTAAATAATCTTCCATATTCGGTAGAGGTGAAGGAAAACTATCAGAACTACTGCACCTATAAACCGCTTGACGAAGATATAATTGATGAATGTAAATCCGTTGCCCTAAGTGCATGGAGAGCTCTTGACGCTGTTGATGCCGGAAGAGTTGATCTGAAAGCTGACCGTAATGGAAGAATTTGTTTTATTGAAGCAAATCCCCTGGCCGGATTAAACCCGGTCCACTCAGATCTGCCAATTCTTTCCAGGATGTATGGGATTCAATACCAGACATTAATGGAGATGATAATGAAGGCTGCTATCAGGAGGATAAAGGGTAAGTAGTTCCAGGTTTCAGGTTTCAAGTTTCAGATTTCAGGTTTCAGGTTCAAAGTTTAGAGGTGGATATTATGAGGAGATGCTGCATTATTTATAATCAGCCCGGGGAAGGGGCCCTGGCGGATGAACTAGACGTACTCGATCAGGTTGCCCACATTGAGAAACATTTGGTTGAACTGGACATTGAAGTCTCCAGAAAAGGAATTACTGACAGATTCATGGATGAAATACCTTCACTGGTTGCCGGGAAGTATGATTTCATTTATAATCTTGTTGAATCGATAAATAATAAAGGGGAGTTGAATTATTTCATTCCTGCTTTACTGAATTTGTATTCAATCCCCTACTCAGGCAATCCACTCGAAGCTATGTTCATTACAAGCAATAAAACGCTTGCCAGCAAGGCTATGAAGAGTGCCGGTATAGGAAATCCGGAATGTTATTTGCCATCAGAGTATCACCAGCTCAAATCAGGCAGAAAATATATTGTTAAACCAATTTGGGAAGATGGTTCACTGGGAATCACTGAGGAATCAGTATTTGAATGCAAACCGGGTTTTGAGAAAAAGCTAAACGGTCTGGATGATTCCCACTGGTTTATCGAAGATTTTATCGATGGCAGGGAATTTAATATGAGCGTTTTAGCCGGAAAAGATGGTCCTGAGGTTTTGCCACCTGCCGAAATTGTTTTTGTCGGATATGGTGAAAATAAGCCGCGGATTGTGGACTTCAAGGCTAAATGGGAGATTGATAGTTTTGAATATGAGAATACTGTACGGGAATTCCCCGGCGATAAACTCGATAAACAAATAGAATCCAATTTAAAGGAAGCCGCACTTAAATGCTGGCATCTTTTCGGATTAAGGGGATATGCACGTGTAGACGCCAGAACCGACAGTATGGGAAATGTATTTGTTATCGAGATAAATGCAAATCCATGCATCTCTCCCGATGGTGGCTTTGTTGCAGCTACAAAACAGGCAGGATACACTTTTTCGGAGGTAATACAACGTATTATTGGTGATTTGAACAGGTAAATGTCATTATGAAAGGTCTGACAACAATATTACTTCTTGTAATGTCCAATGCTTTCATGACGGTAGCGTGGTATGGTCATCTTAAGCTTAAGACAATGAGCAGGTTCGAGTCAATCAGTCTTTTTTCTGTGATTCTATTAAGCTGGGGGATTGCATTTTTTGAGTATTCGCTCCAGGTGCCGGCAAACAGAATTGGTTTTAAAGAAACAGGAGGACCTTTTTCACTGGTCGAACTGAAAGTTATTCAGGAAGTTATCTCAATTCTTGTATTTACAGTCTTTACTTTGTTGGTCTTTAAAAATGAACAGTTCAGAGTGAATCACCTTATTGGATTTGCTTTTCTTATTCTGGCAGTATACTTCATTTTTAAAAAGTAAATAAAACCATTAACCACAAAGGCCACAAAAGTTATCCACGAAGTGCACAAAGACAACATGAACAAGATTTTCCCCGGGGCTCGGCGAAGTCTCATGACTTCGTCGTAAAATTTAATGCAGTCTAGAGACTGCAACTTTTAAAAAGCGAAGTCATGAGACTTCGCTTAGCGGGGAATATTCCATTGTTGGGACATTCCATGGAATGTCCCTACGAAATTAGGTTTGCATTATAGTAGGCAGGGTTGCCGGTAACCTCCTCACCCAGCCATTCCGGTTTGTTAAAAGGCTCATCTTCAGACGTTAATTCAATTTCTGCAATTACCAGTCCTTCATTTTTTCCATGAAAAACATCTACTTCATATGTATGGCGTCCTGAAGGAATGTAATATCTCGTCTTCTCAATTTGTCCGGGCAGACAAAGAGCTCTCATTTCCACTGCATCCTTTACCGGAACTTTAAATTCCCACTCGCTTCTTGCAATAGTTTTTCCGGCAATACGCCCCTTGAATGTTATAAATGCTTTGTCATCCGTAATCCGTATCCTTATCGTTTTATCCGGATCAATTGAAAGATACGACTGATGTATCCTGGATTGTTTTATAGATAAATGTCTGAATTCTCCATTTACAAGGAATTTCCGTTCAATTTCAGTTGCCATTTTTATCGTAAAGTTAGTCAATGCAAAAAAGAATTAATAAAGAATAATGAAATTAGCTCCATCTTAATAAAAGTAAATAATTATTGATTATTTATACCAAACATTATACATTATAAAATTATATGTATAAATTTGTAAGAATCTGGTGACAATAGCTGACGATTTTGATTTTCAGTTTTATTAATCATCAGAAATAGTTTTAGTTTAGGTTGTGAGGGTGATTAAATGGTTTTGGGTTGCCGGCAGCAGACGGCAACCCATTTATTTTATACCTTTATCTCTTCAAATATTAATTTTAACAATGGATGTAAGGATTGAACCTGACTGGAAGGATAAGCTAAAAAAAGAATTTGAATCAGATTATTTTATAAGACTGGCAGATTTCATTAAAGGAGAATATAAACGAGGACATGTTTATCCGCCGGGAAGTATGATCTTTAATGCATTTAATCTTTGTCCATTTCAAAAAGTAAAGGCAGTTATTATTGGTCAGGATCCTTACCATGGCCCCGGACAAGCTCATGGATTGTGCTTCTCAGTAAAAGAAGGAGTTGGTTTTCCGCCAAGTCTGATTAACATATTCAAGGAGATTGAGATGGATCTCGGGCTTCCCAGACCAACATCCGGAAATCTGGAAAGATGGGCCTTCCAGGGGGTACTACTTCTTAATGCAACACTCACCGTGAAAGCCCAACAGGCGGGATCGCACCAGAAAAAGGGTTGGGAACAGTTCACAGATAGTGTAATAAGTACTCTTAATACTGAGAAGGAGAACCTGGTCTTTTTTCTGTGGGGTGCATATGCTCAGAAAAAGGGCGAGGCAATTGACAGATCAAGGCATCTCGTACTCGAATCTGTACACCCGTCGCCTTTGTCAGCATCACGGGGATTTTTCGGAAACAAGCACTTCAGCAGGTGCAATAACTATCTGATTGAAAATAAACTGGAACCCATTGATTGGAGATAAATACCCCTCTCTCGCATCGCGACTTATCCCCCAACTAAAGTATATCTAACCCCTTTGATATGATCCCCTTTAATTCAATATAATCTTCAAAACCGACTGATAGTCTTATCATACCCGGCTCAGGGTACTTTGTTCCCCAGACAGCCTCAACAGGCATTAGGATTGTATGGGGATCTCCTAAAGTAGGAATGAGTTTAATTTTACCGGAAACCAATTTTATAAATTTGTCCCTGCGGAACCTCTTTTCATTTCCGTCTTTACCATCAAAATCAAATGTTATAATCGCTCCATAACCTTTTCCTTTAAACAGTTTTTCTGCAATTGAATGGGTTGGATGGCTCTTTAATCCGGGGAACCACACTTGTTTAATAAGCTGATTAGCATTTAAATACTCTGCGAGCCCGGATGCGTTGCTGCATTGCTGCGAAAACCTGAGTCCGAATGTCTGTATCTGTGTCTGAAGCCTGTATGCATCATCTGGCGAAAGCATGTGCCCAACAAATTTTCTGTATTCAATAGCTTCTTTCATTATTGTCCTGTCATTACCACTGATAACACCGGCAGTAAGATTTCCATGTCCCGAAAAATATTTCGTCCCACTATGTACAACGATATCGACTCCTTCATTTAATGGTCTGAGCAACCATGGTGTTGCAAAAGTGTTGTCAAGTATTGTTTTTGATCCGTACTTTTTCGCAATCCGGGTTATTTCTGTTACATCTGAAACTATAACCATAGGATTGGAGACCGATTCGATGTAGACAATCTCAGGTTTCAATTCTGCAATAACCCTCTCGAAATCAGCAAGATTATATGTACCGTTTTCTGGTGTAAAATAATGAATATCAAGACCTCTTCTTTTTTTAAGTATTGATTCGATGAATGAGATTGTGCCACCATAAATTTCTGTGAAGAATAACCACGGCCGTGAGGCTGCTCCATGCTGGAAAATGGAAAGAGCAGTGTCAATTGCCGACATTCCGGTCTGTGTCAGGAGTGCCCATTCAGAGCCTTCAAGTTTCATAATCTCCTCTTCTGCAGAAACGACGGTCGGGTTCCTGTATCTGGAATATATAAATAAATCTGGATCACGATCATGTTCAGTCTCTTTTCCAAACGCACCTGCAGTTGTTTCTGCATCAAAAAGTTCAAACCCAGCATCACGATAGACAGGCATTCGTGAGCTGTTAATCTCTCTTTTTTTCATTTGATTGAAGTTGTTAAATGTTTTATTATTAAGGTCTTTATATTCAATTGTTCAAAATCAATATAGAAAATTATTCTGTCAAGAAGCTCACCGATCAGAAAGATGGCTATCATCGTGTTATTTAATGATTTGTAATATAGGAGCGCTGCAGCAGAAATTATCAGGAATGCAATCCGAATTGTTTTTAATAGGGAAAATGAACCCTCAGTACCTGAATTGAAAAAACTGTAGAATGAAAGTCCTGTTTTAATTATTGCAATGAAAAGGAATGGAATTAAGCTTTCCGATAAAAAGGAAATGATCAGTAATGAACTGATAAAAGTTTGCCCGCTCTTCAGAACAGGTGATTTTGGTTTTTCGGCGTAATTGTAAACATAGTCAATTGACAACATGAACAGTAGTCCGGTGATTGAAGAAATTATCATGAGTGAAGGAAACTGGAAGAACACTCCTGTAACTGATAATGCCGAATATAAAACAAACAGAACAATTTCAAGGCTCAATGGAGATGTCCTGATATTCAATACGGCCCGCCATGCCCTGAATACTTTTCCCAGATGAAAAAGAGAGCTGAGAGCCGATATTATAATTAGTGAAATGAATAAGACCATATCCGGAAAAACTCCTTTAATGCCCGATGAAATAATAAAACCTACTGAAAGTGTTGACAGAAAAGTAAAAACAACAAGGCTGATCAGGCCCGGCTTCAGATGTTTTTCATATTTTGCTGCAGGAATTTCAGAATCACTATTTCGATCCGGAATAATCGTAAGCGGAAAATTGAATTGTTTCCCGGTGAACTCTATGGCAGGTTTCAGGTTTTTTTCAGGGAACCAGGAAGGTATTTTTTCAACTACCGGTTCCTTTATATCGCCAAAACTTAGGGCCCCCGTCGGGCATGCACTTGTGCAAGCCGGTGATCTTCCGGCATTTAATCCTGTATAGCAAAGATTACACTTTCCGATAACTTTATTTCTGGCATCAAATTTTGGTGCATCGTAAGGGCAATTCCACTTGCAGTATTTACAGCCGATGCACTTCTTGTCATTTATAATTACAGCACCTGTTTTCGAATCTCTGAAATATGATCCGGAAGGACATCCCTCGAGGCATACGGGTTTCTCACAATGATTACAGGCAAGCGACAGGTTTAGCAGTGGATGGATTGTCAAGGCATCACTGTTATAAGTATAAACCATACGGGGACTAACCTTCCACCCGTTTTCGAGAATACAGGCAGCCCTGCAGGCACCACATCCCACACACTTATTTATATCATATATAAACCCCTGCCGCATAACTACTTAACCCCTTCAATTTGGACCTTATTGTCGTGGAAAGCAGCACCGTAACCTATGTCTGTCTCCCTGCCGGCGATAAGTCTATTTCCACCACCTCCCTCATTCAACCAGATTCCATTTGGAAAAACTACTGAACCAGACGGGACTCTGTTAGATATTCTTGCAATACTGAATATCTCCCCGAATTGATTAAATACCCTTATTTTATTGCCTGAGAAAATGTTTCTGGATTTGGCATCAAAGGGAGAAATCGCTACAGCAGGTGTTTCCGCTACTTCTTTAATGATATTCAGATTGCCGAACTGTGAATGAATTCTGCTGCCTGTATTCGGTGTAATTAATGTCAGAGGATATTTTCCTAAATAGGAATCATTCCTACTTAGGAATTTATCTAAATAGGAATCATTCTCACCTGGGAATGTTTCTAAATAGGAATCATTCTTATTTAGGAATGATTCCGAACTGGAAACAGACTCATCTACTACGTATTCCGGCAGAGGTGAAATTCCCCAACGGGTTTCCGCTTCTTCAGAATACAATTCAATCTTTCCGGAAGGTGTATCAAACTTCAGATTCGACCATGCTATTTTCTGCAATCCCGGAGCCAGAACCGGTACTGCCTTCAGATCGGCAAGGCAAAGATGAGAATATCCCCTGATCCTGTTCTCAAGCCATTTCTCGATGTTCTCATTACCCGGCTCAGGAAGTACCGAACTATCAATATTTAATTTTAATCTTTTTGCCAGGTGGAAATAGATCTCTGTCTCAGGCATAACTTCACCTGGTGATTTAATAACCGCGGGTTTAAACTGTACATAGGGCGACCAGTACGATCCAATAATATCCGATTGTTCAAACATGTCTTTTGCAGGGAGAATAATATCTGCAACCTGCGCGGTATCTGTCATGAATTGTTCAACAACAACTTTGAAACCTATATTATTAAAAGCTTTTGCAACATTCACAGAATCGGGTGACTGTAAGAGTGGATTGCCCCTCTCGATCCATGCAGCTTCCAGTTGTGGATTTTTGGTTTCCAGCAAATCCAGTCCGAGTTTCGCCATTGAAATGGACCTGCGGAATGGTGCATCATTTAGAGGATCAGGATAATATGATAGAGGTTCTTTCAGATCATCATAAATATAACTCTGCAGATTGGCATAATTAAACCCGGCACCCGGTTTCCCGAAATTACCTGTCAGTACAGCAAGCGAAATAATAGCTCTTATAGTCTGACCTCCGTTCAGATGTCTCTGCAGACCATACCCGGGGAGGAATGTTACCGGTCCCTCTCTCCCTATAATTGTTGCAAGTTCCTTAATATTTTCAGCCGGGATCCCGGTAATTGCCTCCGCCTCTGCAGGTGAAATATGCAATGACTTCTTAAAATCATCAAATCCTTTCACATAACTATTCAGGAACGGAACATCAATCAGATCTTCATTGATTAGGACTAATGCCAAAGCGAGGGCAAGAGCAGCATCAGTACCGGGTTTGGGACTAAAGAGTATATCGGCTTTATCAGCAGTGGGTGTTCTTACAGGATCTATAACAATTACCTTGCTTCCCTTCTCTCTGGCCCTGGCTATAAAAGCTATTTCCTGGATATTGGTTTCTGCGGGATTCTTTCCCCATATAATAATGGTCCTGGCGTTTTCCAGGTCCCAGGGAACATTGTGCTTAACGGATCCCATTGTAAGTCTGACTGCTTCGAGACCAGCAGGCCAGCACAGATTTCCGTATGTCGTTGTTGCGCCTCCAAATGAATTCCAGAACGATGAGCCGATCTCATTTGTTAAACCCGACATTCCGCTTCCTTTATACCAGAGAACACTTTGAGGTCCGTGTATGTCTTTGATATTCTGCAGTTTTTCGGCTATCAAATCAAGGGCATCATCCGCAGGGATCTGCTGAAAACTTCCATCTTTTTTTCTTTTCAACGGAAAAATTATCCTGTCTGGAGAAGTGTGTCTTTCAATGTAGGAAAGACCTTTAACACATGGACCTTCCGGAGTAGCCAGGTTGGCACTATAAGGCAGAATCCTTTTGATTGTATTATTTTCTACCTGAACTCTGAAAGAACAGGAACTATAGCAGTTTCTTGGGCAGGCTGTTACAAACTCTTCCATTTAGTCCAGAGGGGCATCAAGAGACACATCGCTGATTTCCAGTGTTTTGTTGGGTACACTCTTGATGAATACAGTATAAGTTATTTTTGCCTGGCCAAGATATGTCAGTGCATTATAGTCGACTGGTCCGGTTGTATATAGCTGTCCGTTGATTGTAGCTTTAATTTCTGCCCTGATATACGCCTTATCAAATCTGAAGTATTCGGAAGTTGCTCCTGCAGGTATATTTCCAAGGGTATCAATTCCTCCTGAAGTATTAACGATAACCATCGAGTATGGCAGATCTGAAATATTTTTTACTCTGACATCAGTAGGGCCCTCGGGTGAGAATTTTGTTTTCTTACAGGCAGCGACACAGATCACAACTAATAATACAAAAATCAGCTTTTTCATAACCTGGATAATTTATGGAATCATATTCTAATGACCTGAAATATAGGAAATAAGTTGCAGGCAGGTTAAATAATGTTAAGACTATTTACAGGCACCCACCCCTTATTCCCGTCAGAAAGCCTTATTTCAAGCCATTCCCCGACTTCATCTTCAACAGTAACTTTGGTGCCTTCATGCAACACGAAAAGGTCGGTTCCGCTGTTATCTGGTGAGCTTTTCCCATTTACCAGAGGGCTCAGAATTATGGCTTTGTTGCTATCATATACAAGCGACTTATTTCTCAATGCAAAGGAGAGAGAGGAAACTGAAAAGACAAAAAACACCAGGGCAAGCCAGAAACCGTATACCTTAAAATTATACCGCGATGTATAAATATAGAGCGATAACAGAAGAAGTGAAAGTATGAAGCATATGATACTAAATGCTGCCCAGGTATTTGCGGCAAGTGTAAGCGATACATAATTATACCATCTGACAAAAAACAGTTCGGGGATCTCCTGAAACCTGTCTACAATAAGGGTTCTGGCAATCTGAAGGTTGTAATTTATATCTTCATCAGATGGGGCGAGCATGTAAGCCCGCTCATAAAACAGAATAGCAAATGGAATATTATTCAGTTTGAAGTATGCATTTCCAATATTGTAATTCAGGTTTGGAGAACGGTATCCTGTGTTGTAGAGTTCTGTCCAGATCCTGAGAGCTTCCTGATAATTTCCTGAGGTAAAGGAATTTACTCCATTATTATACTTTTCCTTGCTTTCATCCTGAGACTGTGCAGGCTGAACCGACAGAGAAAAAAACAGTATAAAAAGTGTATATATAATTTTTGTTTTCATCTTTTAGCCTATTGAGTTTTCAACTGACTTAATAAAGTGGGAGGCTCCCTCAAATAGCGATTCGGCTTCCAGTTCTGAAGATGCAGGGGAAAATCTGGCAAATTCGCAGGTATCGAGTATCTTATTCAGATTGTTAATATGTTGATCTTCAATTCCCCATGAGGTGAGTGCAGAAACTGCATTCGTCCTGGTAAGCTCCGAAACAGGGATACTCAGTTTATCGCTGAGATAACCCCATAAGGCTTTAAGGATCTCCTCATGAAACTTATCAATCTCATTGTTTTTCAGACACACGGAGGCAGAATGAAGTCTTTTTACCGCCACCTTTCCGGCTTTTCTGTTTTTTACCTGCGACAGATCTGAATTCCTTCTGATATGCTCCCTTCTGAGGAATAATATCAGGAAGAAGGCAAATGTAACAAAAGCGTATATGCTATAGAATGAGCGTGAGGATGAAAATAATACTCCCGGTTTTGCTAATCTTCCTGCATCCGACTTAATGAATCTGATATCTTTCCCCAGATACTTTACATCCTCTTTTGAAATACCGCCATAAACTGTTATGCCGGTATTCTGTTCGGTACCTTTTCTGGCATGAAAATGAAACTCACCTGTTCTGAGTGTTTCATATCTTCCACTGGAGATGTTAAAATAAGAATAGGTAACCGGCGGAATGGTAAAATCACCATAATGCCTTGGGATTAACAGATACTCAAAGGTTTTCTGACCTGAAGATCCTTCCGAACCGTTCTTTATTGACTCTGAGACCTTTGGGTCATAGTTTTCAATATCCGGCGACAATTTTAAAACAGGAGTGGATGCAATCTTCAGGTTCCCGTTACCGGAAATTGTAATTTTGAAATTTACTGCATCATTCACGTTTACCGAATCCTTATCCAATATGGCCTTAAGAGTGAGCTTACCTACCACGCCTGAGAAATCATCAGGTTTATTGCCAGGCAACGCTTTTACTCTCACTTTTAAGGTTTGACTGGCTATAGCTTTTGGAATGGTTTGATATTGGGTGAAGAAATCTCCGAAGAAAGGATCTGACTGGGCTGCTTTTTGCTGAACAAGAACTGATAACTGTACCGGATCAATAGTAATCTCTCCTGAAATCTGGGGGTATAGAAGAAATTGTTGTACAACTCCAGTACCATATACAGTGCCATTGACATTTTCCTGACGAAGTGATGTCAGAGGTGGCGTCTCAATATCAGATTTAAGAAAACCATTGAAAGAAGGGAATTTTATTTCATTAATTCCCGACAGGTTAACCTTTGTGAATAATTTCACAGTAGCTACAATATGTTCACCAAGGAATACCTCTTTTCTGTTGAGTGAAAGATTTACAAATACATCACTCCCCCCCGATTCAACACCGGTATTAGCCGAAGCTTGATTAGTGTTTT
This sequence comes from Bacteroidales bacterium, assembly GCA_031396165.1. Taxonomy (GTDB): domain Bacteria; phylum Bacteroidota; class Bacteroidia; order Bacteroidales; family VadinHA17; genus LD21. The sequence goes on from JANNKF010000099.1 coordinate 34,230, forward strand.
GTGAAGGACTTTGAGCAGGTGCATTGCCTGTTATCACCTCTATGTACATCGAATCGGACCTGTACTCTTTATTTTTAAGTGTAAATACTGCAGGAGGAATAACAAACTTTCCCTCGGTAACAGCCTGAAGATAATAAACATATGTATATGATGTCTCCCTTGTCATTCTGCCATTAACTATCGAAGTATTTGAACTGTAAGATGTCTGTGGACCCATGAGTTTATAGAATGGGTTAAAGGGTGGAGACGCGAACTCTCCTCCCCCTGCATTAACGGTCCACATTACACTGAATTGTTGTCCTGCAGTTACTACAGCAGGATATTCAGCTTTCAGCACAACATCCTGTCCTGTTACAGAGAGTGTTAATAATACCAGAAGCTGATATAATAATGCCTTTTTCATTTTAACCTGATCAAATTACCAGTTTTTAACTGTTTTCACTTTTGCTTTTGCAGCTTTCGCAAGCTTAACTTTTTCCTGAACATTTTTTTCATCATTAGCCAAAGCATTCAGAAGTCTTTGAGCATCATCCTTAGAGATCCCCTGTTGTTGCTTTTGCTCTGGTTTCTCCTGCTGATCTTTGCTGTTCTGATCCTGCTTCTGGTCTTTGTCCTTATCGTCTTTATTCTGCTGATCTTTCTTATTGTCTTTTTTATTTTCGTCCTTATTATCCTTATTCTGTTGCTGCTCCTGCTCTTGCTTTTGTTGTTGCTGAAGCATATCCTGCGCATACGCCAGGTTATATTTTGCTTCCTTACTTTCCGGATTGAGCTTCAGCGAATTCTTATAAGCTGCAATACTCTCCTCGAGTTTCTTTGCATTGAGCAGGGAATTTCCAAGATTATAAAGACTCGCAGATTTTTTCTTCTTATCTTCATTTAGGTTCGCATTCTCGGCAAATTGTTTACCGGCTTCTTCAAATTTGTTTTGTTTGTAAAGGGCATCCCCGATATTAAAAACTGCATCAGGTGATTTTTTATTATCATCAATAGCCTTCCGGAATGATACCTCGGATTCGGAGTAATTAGTTTTCCCATATTCCTTGTTCCCCTGTCTGATATATTTTTTATCAGTCTGTGCATTTAAAGCAACAGTAAATATCAGGAAGAGGCAGCTCAGAAAGATATTCATGAGCTCTCGGTTAGATATTTTATTATTTCTGATCATTTCTGTAATCAATAAATTATACTTTGAATTTAAATAATCTTATTTCTGCAAGCTTTCTGTTTTTCCTTTCCATTATTATAAAATCAACAAGCAAAAACAAGAGAGTAAGCGCAGCAAATATCTGAAACTGATCATTATACTCGGTATACATTGTACTCTCCAGCTCCTGGTCCTTCATTTTTCTTATTTCACTGAAAATCTCATCAAGCCCGATGTTGGAGTTACTGGCTCTTACATAAGCGCCATTCCCCGCTACCGCAACCTTCTTCAGGATCTCTTCATCAAGTTTTGTTATAACGGTATTCCCCTCTGCATCCTTTAAAAAATCCTTTCGTCCGTTTATGGAGACTTTAACTGGTACCCCCTCAGTTGAGCCAATCCCGATAGTGTGAATTACGACACCTGCTTTGGCGGCCTCTTCTGCACTTGTTACAGGATCGTCCTCATGATTCTCACCGTCGGTAATTATTATAAGGGCTTTGCTTTTACCTTCTCCGGGACTAAACGATCTCATACCAAGGTTTATTGCAGCTCCTATTGCAGTTCCCTGCTTTGGTACCATATCGGGTCCAATTGTTGAGAGAAACATTTTTGCAGAGATGTAATCAGTCGTTACAGGAATCTGGGTATATGCATCACCTGCAAAAACAACGAGTCCGATTTTATCATTATCAAGATCATCCACAAGGCGTGAAATGGCCTGCTTGGCTCTTGTAAGGCGATCTGGCTGAATATCTTCTGCAAGCATTGAATTACTCACATCAAGTGCAATGATGACCTCAACTCCCTGCTTTTTAACATCTTCAATCCTTGAGCCGAACTGGGGCCTGGCAAGCATTATAATAGCCGCAATGAAAGCTATAGATTGCATAATAAACTTAATAAGCGGCCTGGATTTTGACATTTCAGGAATCAGTGAGCTAACGAGTTCAATATTCCCGAACCGCTTAAGAGCCCTTCTTTTTCTTATTTCATTTATTATATATAGCATAACAATAACCGGAAGCAGAAGCAACAGGTATAAAAAATCAGGGTTGGCAAATCTGAATAACTGCATATATCCGTTATGTTAGATTTTTAAATAATGTATTTCTGACCAACAATTCGAGTGCCAGCAGACAAAAAGCAATAATCGCCGGAATCAGATATTTTTCCTCTTTCCTGCTGAACTGCCTCACATCAATTTTAGACTTTTCAAGTTTATCTATCTCACTGTAAACCTGTATAAGTTTGTTATTATCAGTGGCCCTGAAATAGCGTCCGCCTGTTGACGCTGAAATTTCCTTAAGAATTGCTTCATCAATTTCAACAGGCATATCCTGGAATTGAATCCCGTATGGGGTTTGTACCGGATAAGGAGCCATTCCCTGTGTTCCAACGCCTATGGTATATACTCTTATTCCATAGGTTTTTGCTATCCCGGCTGCAGTAACAGGAGCAATTTCACCCCGGTTGTTAACGCCATCTGTCAGAAGTATAATGACTTTGCTTTTTGCTTCAGAGTCCTTGATCCTGTTCACAGCAGTTGCAAGGCCCATTCCTATGGCAGTTCCATCCTCAATCATACCGCTTTGGATCTCGCGAAGAAGGTTTACGAGTACTGCATGGTCAGTAGTGAGCGGGCATTGTGTGAAGCTTTCACCACTGAATACCACCAGACCAATCCGGTCATATGGCCTGCCCGAAATAAATTCAGTTGCCACATTTTTCGATGCTTCCAGACGGTCGGGTCTGAAATCGCGCGCCAGCATGCTGCCGGAAATATCAAGAGTAAGAACTATATCAATTCCTTCCGTCGAAGTATCCTGAAACTTGTCGGTTGCCTGAGGGCGTGCCAGAATAATAATAAGTATTGTAATGGCCAGAGTTCTGAAAGCAAAGAGTATATGACGCAGATAGTATCTGAAACTTAAGCCTGCCTTTCCAAAAGGGTCCAACCCAGGCATTCTGAGTGATGCATTAGACTTTTGCTGCTTAAAAATGTAATAGGCTACCATTACAGGTATAACTGCAAGAATATACAGGAATAGCGGTTCTGCGAATGTAATGCCTTTCATACCTGTCCCTCTCCGTCTTTAGTTTTTTCACCACTTACCTGAACAGATAACTCTGCTTCTCTGGTAACCTGCACAAAGTTCCAGGAATTCTGAAAATGAATTTCATTTTCGGCCGGTTCCGGATTATACTTTGCAAATTTAACCAGGTCAGCCCCTGTTAGAATTGTCCTGAGCTGATTATATAAATTATCCTTTTTAAAACCTGTTTTTACCAGAGCATTTAAAGTTTCTGCTGTTGTAAGTTCAAGAGAATAAACTCTGTACCTGTTTTCAAGGTACTGCCGTAATATTTCCGTAAGCCTGGTATAATAGTGCTTTATTTCACCCTTTTGCCATAATTGCTCTTCACGGAGCGCCTCAAGTTCGCGGAAGGCAATAATATGTGCAGGGTCTTTAATCTGAATTTCTTCAACTCCCTCCTTCTTTCTGCGAAGTCGCTTTATCATTCGTATTCCAGCCCATATCAAAGCAACCAACAGAGTCAGAATAAGTACCCATGGAATAATTTCTCCTACTGTTAAAGGGGCGCGGTAGGGAGCAATAATATCATAAATTTTTGCAGTAGTGTCGACCGGGGCTATTCTGACCCTCATAACTTCGAGCTGTGAATAGTCGGAATAAAATCTTTTTATTCCTGCCTCAGTTTTTAATTCAGCGAAGACAGGCGGAACCTGATAGAAGCCTGAATCAAAAGATGTTATGAGATATTTTCCTCTTACAGTCATTAATCCGTCACCAGCCGTTAAGCTGTCAAAAACAGGTCCTGATAAAATCTCAATGTTTTTTATCAGGGAATCTTTAAAAACAGGCAGTGTAAGATTCAGATTAGCTGGTTTAGTAACAGTAACAGTAAAATTTATCTGGTCACCTATATATATACGTGCTGAATCGAAGGATGAAGTTACTGTTACATTCTGGCCATATATAGAATAACCTATTGCCAGCAAAAATGAAATATTAAAAATCAGTCTCCTCATAGTATTATCTGTTCTCAAATAATTTAACTAATGGTTTAACATAATCTAGATCGGTCCTTAATTCTGTAGAGTCAACTCCACATCTTTTGAAAATATTCCGGATAAGCTCAATATGTGTTTTCCACCATTCTCCATAGGCATATCTTGTTGACTTTGAGGATGTATCTATCCATCGTTCTGTTCCTGTTTCTGAGTCAATTACCTTCACCAGGCCAATGTCCGGAATCGCTGTTTCTATAAGATCATAAACCTTAAGAGCAACAATATCATGTTTATTTGATGCAATTCTCAGAGCCTCTTCAAAGTCAGGAACCAGGAAATCTGAAATAATAAAAGTTGTGCATCTCTTTTTGATGGCGTTAGTCAGAAAGCGTAAAGGTTCATCGAGGTTTGTTTTTGTACTTTCCGATTTAAAATCAAGTAGTTCTCTGATTATCCTGAGAATATGTTTTCTCCCTTTTTGCGGGGTAATAAATTTTTCAACCTTATCAGAAAAAAATATCACACCAATTTTATCATTATTGAAAATAGCGGAGAATGATAATACCGCGGCTACCTCTGTCATAAGGTCTTTCTTATAACTGACAGCTGTACCAAAATTTCCGGAACCGCTTACATCAATGAGAAGCATTACTGTGAGTTCCCTCTCCTCTTCAAATACTTTTACATATGGATGATTAAACCGGGCAGTTACGTTCCAGTCTATACTTCTTATATCATCACCGTACTGATATTCACGCACTTCGCTGAAAGCAATCCCTCTGCCTTTAAAGGCACTGTGATATTCACCGGCGAAAATATGCTTGCTAAGCCCCCGGGTCTTTATTTCTATTCTGCGTACTTTTTTTAATAGTTCAGTGGCTTCCACGTTACAGCATCTTATTTAAAAGGTTCAATAGTAATTACAGAACACCATTGTTCATCTCTGATTTCTATAAGGTAATCTTTGCCATTCCGGGTATCGACCCAAATGTTTTCACCTTTCTTTTTGTACAATGAATTATACTCTTTCACCTTTTCGGTTTTTACAATTGAGTCGCAGATTATCCTGATACTTCTGCAAACTGAATCGGTTGTTAAAAAGAATAATAAAGTCTGGCTATCAGAATTATCAGTGTATTTGAGATAATTAAAACTGTAATTATTTACTTTATTAATATTCATGTCTCCTTTGTTTTCCTTCATAAACCTGCGGATCTCAAAATCTTTAAAGCCAATGAGGTTCTGCCCTGATAACAAGCATGAAAAAGAAAACAACGATAAGAGCAAAATCACTTTCATCGGAAATACCCTATGGAACTTCAACCACATTTAATATTTCAGTTATTATATGATCCTGTGTAATATTCTCAGCTTCAGCTTCATATGTTAATCCTATCCTATGTCTCATTACATCAGAGCAGATTGTTCTGATATCTTCCGGGATAACATAGCCCCGTCTTCTTATAAACGCGAATGCTTTAGCGGCAAGTGAGAGGTTAATAGAAGCTCTGGGTGAAGCACCATATGAGATCATACTTTTGAACTTTGGCAATCCGAATTTTTCCGGATACCTGCTCGCGAACACAATATTCAGAATATAGTTCTCAATTTTCTCATCCATATATACTTCGCGAACCACATTTCTGGCACGAACTATATCATCAATCTTCAGAGCTTTGCTGGCTGTTGGGAAATCTTTTGCCATGTTTTCCCTTATGATCATCTTTTCTTCTTCAATTGTCGGGTAATCAATGAGAACCTTCATCATGAACCTGTCTATCTGTGCTTCCGGAAGCGGATAAGTACCTTCCTGTTCTATAGGGTTCTGTGTGGCAAGAACGAGAAATGGTTCTGCAAGCTTGAAAGTTGTTTCCCCGATTGTTATCTGTCTTTCCTGCATTGCCTCCAGCAGTGCGCTCTGCACTTTGGCGGGGGACCTGTTAATCTCATCTGCAAGAATAAAATTCGCGAATACCGGCCCTTTTTTAACAATAAATTCTTCTTTTTTCTGACTATAGATCATTGTACCAATTAAGTCAGCAGGAAGAAGGTCGGGTGTAAACTGTATTCTGCTGAATTTCGCATCAATTATCGATGCAAGCGATTTAATTGCGAGTGTCTTTGCCAGTCCCGGAACTCCTTCCAGAAGTATGTGACCATTGGCCAGAAGCCCGATTAAAAGGCTATCGGTCAGATGCCTCTGTCCCACAATCACCTTGTTCATCTCCATTCTGATTATGTCGACAAATGCACTTTCTTTTTCAATTTTTTCATTTAAAACTCTGATGTCAGCGGTTTGCTCCATGGCTTAAAATTTTTAAGTAGCAAATATAGTAAATCGTATTTCAAAAAATATTCTGTTTTTTTTGTTTCAGAAATCCCGGTACAAAAGAAACAATGCTAACTGTAAAAAAGTGTTAACAAGAATTTAAACTTTTGTTAAATGAATTCAAAGGGTGCGAATAAACGGGTACGGTTATGTTGTGGCTCCCAGAGTGGTGTTAATTAAATAACAATGAAGTTACTCAATTACAATCGGTTTCCAGTCAAAATCACCACGTATTGATCTTCTTACCAGTAAACTGAGAACGCGTGGAAGGATGGCAAGTCCAAACGACTGTGGCAGGATCAGATGAAAAATGAGGAAC
>JANNKF010000113.1:0-2766 GCA_031396165.1 Bacteroidales bacterium
CATAAAATATTTAATAAGATCGGTGAACCGGATATTATTATTGATGATGGGAGTCATATCAACGAACACGTTATAAAAACATTTGAATTATTATTTCCGGGATTGAAGCAGGGAGGTATCTATGTTATCGAAGATGCCGGTACATCATACTGGCCCGATTATGGAGGTGACAGTGATAATCTTAATAACCCGTCAACTATTCTTAATTATTTCAAGCGATTTGTTGATTCACTGAATCATGAGGAATTGGCAAGATCCGATTATGAGCCAACATATTTTGATAAAAATATTGTCTCGATCCAGTTTTATCATAATCTGATTTTTGTCTTTAAAGGTGAAAACAATGAAAGTTCCTCGGTTGATTTTAATAATCCCGAAAGCATTTTAAAAGATACAATTAATTTATGATCTGTTAAGTTCATGATTTTCGCCGGGAAGCAACTTTTACAACCGGTTCAGGTTACAGATCGTCAAGCGAGAAACCAAGTTTTAAAAGATTTCCGGGATTAAGGATTTTTCTGAGTTTTGAACCATCAATAATTTTCAGAATTTTATTTGCCTCAAATACATCTGTTTTATTCTTTTTCATAACAGAAGCTATCTCTGCTGCCTTATGATAGCCGATATGCGGAGTCAGTGCTGTTGTTATCGACTGACTGAATATCAGGGCATTATATCCTGCAGATTCATTAATTGTCAGTCCTGAGAGCAGGTTGTTGTTCATACTTATATTACATGATATAAGTAAATTGATGCTTTCAATAATGGCACTACCTATTACAGGAATATATGGATTTAGCTCAAAAGATCCCTGTCCGCTTAAAGAAGAGATGAGAACATCATTTGAATATACTTTATGGGCAGCCGAAATAACAAATTCTGGAATCACAGGATTGATTTTACCTGGCATTATTGAACTGCCGACCTGACGTTCAGGAATTGAAATTGCTTTTACCCTGGATATATCGGACGCCATAAGTCTAAGGTCAGAAGAGATTTTCTCAAGATTTACAGCATGTGCTTTAAGGGTTGCATGAATCTCGACCCATTTATCCATGTTTGATGTGGCATCTGAAAGATTCTCACTATGAGTAATAGGCAGACCTGTGAGATCTCTCAGTTCCGGAACAACTTCCATTATGAAAAATCTTGGAATAGATAATCCGGTTCCTATTGCACCTCCACCCAGATTTACCTGCTTTATCCTTTCAGAGCATTTGGAGATTCTCCACCAGTCGCGGGAGAGAGCTTCATTATAGGCACCAAAGAGCAACCCGAAAGATGACGGAACAGCTTCCTGCATCTGGGTATATCCCGGACGAAGAGTCTCCCTGTGGTTTTTCTCCATCTCCTCCATTTTTTGCCTGAGGATATTTACATTCTCTTCAAGTGTCTGAAGAAGACGCATTACGGCAATTACCAGAGCAGTGGGTATTACATCGTTGGTTGACTGAAAGATGTTTGCATGTTCTGTGGGATCAATTAAAGTGTATTCTCCACACTTATTCCCGGTTTTAAGAAGTGCCAGGTTTGTAATGATCTCATTAACATTCATATTGATGCTGGTACCGGCACCACCCTGTACAGCAGGAACTATAAACTGGTTAAAGTGCTTCCCTTCTGCGACCTCACTTGCTGCTTCCGCAAGAGCATCGAGTATTTTGTCATCATAGTTTTTAACAGGAAGATTATTTCCAATTTTGGCGATTGCCGCATTGCGGAATTTTCTGTATGTTTTGTAGCAGGCAAGTTTTGTAACTCCCACAGCACAGAACCATTCAACAGGAAATAAAGTATTACCGGGAAAGTTCTCTTTAGCCCTCATGGCATGTATTCCATACAGAGCTTCAGAGGGTATTTTTTTCTGACCGAGAATATCATTTTCTGTTCGAAACATCAAAAAGCAGGTGTTTTCTCAGTGGCTCTGTGTTTCCTCCGGATTTACTCTGTGTAAGAAAAACTTAAGAACTGACACTGAGTTACACGGAGGAGACACAGAGATACACTGAGTTGTTAAGTGTTAGTTCCGGAAACCGGTAAAGCATATGTAATCACATCATTTCCGGTAATTTCATTAGGGCAGAGAATGATCAGTCTTTCGAGTACATTTCTGAACTCCCTTATATTTCCTGTCCATTGTATTTTCTGGAGTTCTTTTATGGCATCTTTCTTAATTATCTTTTTACTCATTCCATACTCATTACAAATGAGGGTGTTAAAATGTTCCGCCAGCACAGGAATATCTTCCTCTCTTTCATTAAGAGAAGGTACATGTATAAGTATAACACTCAGACGGTGATATAGATCTTCCCTGAAATTATTATTCTCAATCTCTTTCTTTATGTTTTTATTAGTTGCAGTTATGACTCTTACATTAACATGGATATCCTTGTCGGAACCTACCCTTGTGATTTTATTTTCCTGCAATGCTCTCAAAACTTTTGCCTGTGCAGAAAGGCTCATATCGCCAAAATTGGAAATAATCTTCCTGTTAAAAACATTGATGACAAAATTCTCGATGCACTCTCAGAAGCAGCAAGGGAGGTCGCAGACGGGAAATACTTTAATCAGTTTATTGTTCCTGCTGTACAGGGTGGTGCCGGTACCAGCATCAATATGAATGTTAATGAGATCATTACAAACCTGGCACTTCTTAAAACCGGGAAAAAGTGTGGAGAATACACTTTAATTGATCCCACAGAACATGCAAACATCTTTCAGTCAACCAACGATGTAATACCCACTGCTCTGGTAATTGCCGTAATG
>JANNKF010000135.1:0-6046 GCA_031396165.1 Bacteroidales bacterium
GATAACAACACCTTCCCTGTCGACAAAGAAATCACCACCACCGTTGGGCATTACTCTCATTATGGGATCACGCTGATCGACATATACATGCATTGTACCATCGACAGTTGTATATACTTCAGCAACCCTAAGCTCGCGCAGATCATTAATCTTACCTTCTATTTCAGACATTGAAAGGTCCTTAAGAGATTGACCCAGAATCTTACCGGTATTACTGTAAACAAGGTTCAGTAACTGTTTTTTTGTAACAAAGTGATAATCAGATGAATCTTTAATATCAATTGAGACCCCGCCACAACGACCGGAATTGACGGAGCTGGCAAGATAAACAGGTGCTATAATAAGGTATAACAGGGGTATAATCAGTAATATTTTAATAATTTTTCTCAGCATGGCCTCTCCTTCCTGAGCTTATCCTCAATCGGTTTCACCAGACTATCAATATCTCCTGCCCCAATTGTTAAAAGAACATCTAGCTTACTTACATCGAGCTTTTCCGGAATATCTGATTTTGCCATTAGTCTTCCTTTCCCAGATTTCATTCTGGTCAGAATCATCTCCGATGAAACACCTGAAACAGGTTTTTCGCGTGCCGGATAGATCGGAAGAAGTATTGCTTCATCCAACACATCGAGTATTGCTGCAAATCCGTCAGCATGATCAAGAGTTCGTGAGAACAGGTGCGGCTGAAAAATGCCGGTAATTTTTCGTCCTTTAAAATATTCTTTGACTGAAATTATACATGCCTTTATTTCTTCGGGGTGATGAGCGTAATCATCGATATATGTTAATCCTTTCTGATTAATCCTGATATCAAACCTCCGTTTGACACCCTGAAAAAGAAGAACAGCTTTCTTTATTTCCTGTGCGTTGGCTCCACACTTTAAAGCTAATGCGATTGCAGCCGTGAAATTCTCGATATTTATTATCCCCGGGAAAGCAAATTGTATATCATTTATTTGAGTATCAGGAGTTTTTATGTTGAACCTGTAATACTCACCGGTTTGTTCGATATCAGTTGCCCTGTAATCAGACTCCGAATCAAGTCCATATGTAAAACAGGCGACACCATCGGGAACAATAATCTCTTTCCTGATTTTGCTGTTTACCACCAGTGTGCCCCCTTTTCTGATTTTTGCACAAAAACCGTTATAGGCCTCAACCATCGTTTCCCGGTTGCCATATATATCAAGGTGGTCCGCATCGAGTGAAGTGACAATTGCCATTAGCGGCGAGAGACGATGAAACGACCTGTCGAATTCATCGGCCTCCATTACAGTATATCTGCTCTCGCCAAGCAGGAGGTTCGACCCGTAATTTTTTGAGATTCCCCCGAGAAAGGCCGAGCAATCAACGTGTGATTGTTTCAGAAGGTGGGCAGTCATAGTGGAGACTGTTGTTTTGCCATGAGTCCCGGCAACAGCAAGGGTATCAGTATGTAATGAAATCTCTCCCAGTATTTCTGACCTCTTATAAAGCTTGTAACCGCTTTTTTTGAAATGAGACAAAATTCTGTTTTCAGCAGGTATGGCAGGAGTAAAAATAATTATCAACTTCTCCTTATTTCCAATTGTCCCGAATAGCTCAGGAAGAATTGCCGGATCATCATCATAGGTAATTGAACATCCTTCTTCAGCAAGTGACAATGTGATTTTACTCTCCGATCTGTCGTAACCACCGATTGTATAACCACCCTTCGAAAAGTATAATGCAAGTGCACTCATGCCGATACCGCCAATCCCGACAAAATAGATTCCTTCTATGTTCCTGAAATCAATCATTTTCCCGCAAGCTTTAAAACCTCCTCAGCAATTCTTATATCAGCATCCCTGTCGGCCATTTTCAAAATATTCTCAGAAAACCTTTCTCTTTTCTTTTTATCTGAAATCAATGCAATTGCCTCATCTACAAGCATTTTTAATGCCTGATTATCAGGCAGTAACAAGGCTGCTTCCCTTTCCGACAATGCCCGTGCATTTTGTGTCTGATGATCCTCTGCCACATTCGGGGACGGGATAAGGATAACAGGCTTGCCAACCAGACATAATTCGGATATAGTACCTGCACCTGCCCTCGAAACAATTATATCAGCTGCAGCATAGGCCAGGTCCATATGATTAATAAATCCATAGACTGATACATTGTCAGTACAAGCGACAGACACCAGTGCTTTTACATTTTCAAAATAATGTTTCCCCGTTTGCCATAGCCACTGACAATCAGCGCTTTTCATCTTTTCGAGATTTTCTGACAGGCATTTATTGATGCTTCCTGCACCAAGCGATCCTCCAAGAACAAGTACCACAGGTTTTTCCCTTTTAAGATTGAAGAATTTCATAGCTTCATCCCTGAGGCTCTTCAGGTTGTCAAAATTCTGCCGTACCGGATTACCGGTTTTAATGATTTTGTCTGCCGGAAAATATTTCTCCATTCCATTATAAGCAACACATATAACAGAAGCTTTTCTGGCGAGGATCTTGTTTGTAACCCCGGCGTAACTGTTCTGTTCCTGGATAAGAGTCGGAATTTTCATCGTTCCTGCCTGCCTGAGAACCGGTCCGCTGGCATAACCACCCACTCCTACAACTACATCAGGATTAAATTCCTTTATTACTTTTTTAGCCATTCTAAGGCTTTTAAAAAGTTTAAAAAGCACCCTGATGTTCTTTAGTGTGAAACTTCTGTAAAGACCGGCTACCGGCAACCCGACGATCCTGTACCCTGCAGCAGGGATCTTCTCCATTTCCATTCTGCCTTCAGCACCTACAAACAGAAGTTCAATCCCAGGATCAATTTTTCTGAGTGCGTTGGCTATAGAGATTGCAGGGAAGATATGTCCGCCCGTACCTCCGCCGCTTATTATGACCCTCTTATGTTTTTGCAGGTTCATATATCTTTTCTCCTTCATCAGAAACCTCCTCTTCAGGGAGTTCCTCATTTTTAATCCTTGCGTTTACCACACGGCTTACACTCAGAATTGCGCCAATTGAAAAACTCATCACTAAAACTGATGTACGTCCCCAGCTAACCATTGGCAGAGTTTGTCCGGTTACAGGGAATAACCCCACAGCCACAAGCATATTCAGAATAGCCTGAATGACGATCATAACAATTAATCCCATAACCATATAAGCGGGAAAGGCCGTTTCGCATTTTTTGGCAATTGTTATACCTCTGAACAGCAGTATCATATAGGCAAGTATAAGTGGAATTGCGCCAAAAATCAATCCGTATTCTTCAATTATTATGGCAAAAATAAAGTCGGAATTTGATTGAGGTAACATATTTCGCTGGGTACTTTTACCGGGTGCTTTCCCAAACAGACCTCCGGTTGAGATTGCTATTTTTGCCTGGTTCGACTGGTAGTCGCCATCGGGATCGTCCTTCCCCGAAAAATAATTTTCTATTCTGTTTTTCCAGACCTCCACCCTGTTCGATTTCATTACAACAGTAAGTACCATTGCAAATAATATTATTGCAACCACTGCAATTCCAATATAAGCCAGTAAAAATTTGAATGGAACCCGTCCGATGAAAAGGATAATCATGCTGATACCAAAAATCATCATGGCAGTCGACAGATTTTCGGGCATTATCAATCCGCAGATAATGGCCACCGGAATCATGAAATATTTAGAAACCAGCATAAAATCAGTAAGTTCATTCTGATACTTGGCAAGTGACCTGGCCAGATAGATCACCAGTGCAACTTTGGCCACATCTGAGGTCTGTAATCGGAAACCAGTCCCGGGAATAACCAGCCACCGGGTGGCTTCGTTTACTCTTGATCCGAATATAAAAGTAAGAACCAGAAGTCCTGCTGCCACAATAAGGAAGACTCCCGCAAGCGAAAAATAGATTCTGTAAGGAAGGTAATGTACAACCACAATTATTATAAGGCTCAGTGCGAGCATGAAAAACTGGCTTCTCAGAAAATATGTTGTATTCCCGCCATATTTCATGAAGGCCACACCTACTGATGAACTGTACACAGCAAGCAGGGAATAGATCATAAAAAGAGCCACAAGACCCCAAATAGCCCTGTCTCCCTTAAATGTCTTTGTAAGCCAGCCCTGTTGCATATTAATATCTGATTATAAGTTTCTTACGGCCTGTTTAAACTGCCGGCCCCTGTCTTCATAATTCTTAAAAAGATCAAAACTGGCACAAGCCGGGGATAATAAAACTGTATCTCCCTTTTTTGCCAGATAGTATGAAGATCTTACCGCCTCTTCCATTGATGATGTCTCAACAATAGTTTTAACCTTATCCTTAAAAGCCTCAACAATTTTCTTATTATCCTTCCCCATGCATACAATAGCCTTTACCTTTTTTTTAACTACTGAAAAGAGTTCTGAATAATCATTTCCCTTATCTACCCCACCGACGATCCAGACAATTTCGTTTTCCATACATTCGAGAGCATACCAGACAGAATTGACATTGGTAGCCTTTGAATCATTAATAAAATTGATTCCGCAAACAGTTATTACAGGTTCCAGACGATGCTCAACGCCCTGGAAATCAGCAAGACTCTCCCTGATTACCTCTTTACGGATATTGAGTACTTTCCCGGCAATGGCTGCTGCCATCGAATTGTAGGTGTTGTGTCGGCCTTTTAGAGCCAGTTCGTGAATGGTCATAAGGTTGGTTTTATTTGGGTAGTCAATAATAAGATTGTTGTTTTCCACATAGGCTGCCATTCCCTCATTGATCTCATCGGAAAAAGGGAGAAGTGTCACTTCCAAATGCCTCTTAGCCAGTTCGGTTTTTATTATCGGATCACCTTCCCAGAAAATGAGAAAATCAGATTTTTTCTGGTTTTGCGTGATCCGGAATTTTGAGTCTACATAGTTCTGCAGTTTATAACTGTATCTGTCGAGATGGTCAGGGGTGATGTTCATCAGAACAGCTACATCAGCCCTAAATTCATACATACCGTCGAGCTGAAAACTACTCAGTTCAATTACGTAATAGTCGTATGATCCTTCGGCAACTGCCATTGCAAAACTGTTTCCGACATTACCAGTCATTGCGACATTTTTACCTGCATTTTTCAGAATATGTGCAATGAGGTTAGTTACTGTAGTTTTCCCATTACTGCCTGTAATACAGATTTTTATACCATTGCAATATCTTCCTGCAAACTCAATCTCTGAGATTACAGGAATACCTTTTTCATGTAAAGAGACGATTATTGGAGCTTTTTCGGGAATGCCCGGACTTTTAATTACTTCATCTGCTGAAAGGATAGCCGATTCAGTGTGTTTTCCTTCCTCCCATTCTATATCACTGTTTCTGAGGATTTCCCTGTATCTCTCCTTAATCTCACCCATATCGGATACAAACACATCAAATCCCTGCTTTTTTGCCAGCACAGCTGATCCTGCTCCGCTCTCCCCTGCTCCCAGAATTACAATCTTCTTCATATTGCTACCTGATCTTTAGTGTCACTATGCTGATAACAGCAAGTATTATTGCCACAATCCAGAACCGTGTGACAATTTTCGGTTCCGGATACCCCTTTTTCTGATAATGATGGTGAAGAGGGGCCATAAGAAAGATCCTTCTCCCCACTCCATACTTTCTTTTTGTTCTTTTAAACCATGCTACCTGCATGACAACCGACAGATTTTCAACCAGAAAGATCCCGCAGAGAACCGGAATTAAAAGTTCTTTCCTTATTATAATTGCGAAAACAGCAATTATGCCTCCGAGCGCCAGACTCCCGGTATCACCCATAAAAACCTGTGCCGGAAATGAATTGTACCATAGGAATCCGATTGTTGCCCCGATAAAGGCAGCAGCAAATATTACCAGTTCTTCTGAGCCGGGGATGTACATAATTTTAAGATAGCTTGCATAGATTACGTTACTTGAAACATAAGCAAGTATTGCCAGGGCAACTCCGATAATGGCTGAGGTTCCGGTTGCCAGACCATCGAGTCCATCAGTAAGATTTGCTCCATTCGATACTGCTGTCAGAATGAATATTACAATGACAACAAAAGCCAGCCAGGTCCATGGCTGCCTGTGTTCCTCATTT
>JANNKF010000148.1:0-2168 GCA_031396165.1 Bacteroidales bacterium
ACGATTGCCATTACCTGAACCTGGCAAAAATGAAGCGACTTCTCCGGGCAGGGTCTTAAAGTCAGAAGTCCTTACAGATACGATCAGGAAGATGCCAGTTGTAAAAAGCAATTCTGTCGAGATCTATTCACTGTTTAAAGTGTTGCCTGAACCTGTCACCAACCCGAAGGAAAAGATTCAGATAGATCCGGAGTTAATACCAGGCCTGATTTATAGAATTCAGGTAGCAGTTTTTCGGAATCCCGTGGCACCTTCATATTTCAAAGGAATTACTCCTGTATATGGATTTAAGATAGCGGGTACAGACAAAACAACTTACTACGCAGGTATGTTCCGACGTTCAACAGATGCTTCAAAGGCACTTGGCACAATAAAAGCAAAGGGATTCAAGGACGCATTTGTAGTTGCACTTTCAGGAAATAAGCCTGTTTCTGCCGACAGGGCAGCCTTGCTTGAAAAGGAGTGGGGTAAGAAGCCTCTCATAAGCCAAACAGAAACTGTTAGTGCTGTACCGGCTGATACTATACCTCCGACCCTTGCCTTCAGAGTAGAAGTAATTCGGGTACTAAAGCCTGTTAAAGAGGATGTTATTGAAGGAATGAAAAAGATGGCAGGAACCCGGGGGTTGGATATTCAGACTCTTAGTGATGGGAAAATTGTTTATTTGATCGGGAATTTTATTACTTTTGAAAGCGCTGCAGAATACTCTGATCTGTTAGTCAGAAATGGTTATCGGGAAGCCAGGGTAGTAGCATGGCTTGGGAAAAAAGAATTACCGGTTGAGACTGCACGGGGATTATTTGATAACCTGAAATGAAAGAAAGAACATTACGTAAGGATGATAAGCTTAATAGTGGTGGAGAATCAGGTTCACTGGTTCTTTATAATGATGATGTGAACACTTTCGATCACGTTATAAAATCGCTTGTTGAAGTATGTGGACATGATCCGGTGCAAGCGGAACAGTGTGCCCTCATTGTACATATTAAAGGAAGCTGCGATGTTAAGACTGGCATGCCTGAAGTCCTCAATGCAATGAGCAGATCGCTGAATCTGAAAGGTCTCAATTCGAAGGTTCAGACATTGTAAATGCACGATGCATCGTTTCTGGTAGAGACACGATGCATCGTGTCTCTACCAGAAAATGATACATCATTTCTCCCGGTGAAATACCCTATAAAAAGCTTTATCAAGGAAAGTAAGAAGTAAGATTCCGGATAATCCATATAGCATTACCGAAGGAATATCAATACTGAATAGTGACCCAAGATCGAACTCAGGCATAGTTATATTTATTCTCCTTAGAATTTCAAGTGCCGGAATTGACAGAGTTTTACTCTCCACTGAGGGAAGAAAGAGAGTGATTGAAATCAGTACTAAAATAAATCCTGAAAAAACATATGGAACAAGAGTTCTTCTTTTCATGATTTTTGAAGCTATTACCGGTGCTTCTTCTTTTTCAATCAACGACATTACCTTGTCGGTGAATCCTTCCGGAGCCTTCTCAATCCTTTCAGGATTAATATAATGACTTAAAAGTTCCTCTGTATATTTTCCCTGATTATCCATGATGTACCAGATTTTTCTTTTCAACTTTTTCAATTATTTCCAGCATTTTTTGCCTTGCCCTGAACAGTTTAACCTTCAGATTAGATTTACTGATCCCTGTTATTTCAGTAATTTCGTCAGTGTCCATCTCCTGAAAGTAAAAGAGAGTTATTAAGCCCCTTTCATCCTCGTTTATTTTCTGCAGTGCGAAATTAAGCAAAGCGCTTCTGTACTCCCTTTCAGCCTCATCTTCAGATGAATTATTACCGATAAAATCAGTAGCATCAGCAGGAAAATCTTCAAGCGAAAGTATCCCTTTTTTCTTAATCCTTACACTTGAAATAGCTGTATTATAAACGATCCTGTAGAACCATGTCCCAAAACTGCTTTTCATCTGAAACCTGCTGAGCGACCTGTATGCCTTCAGGAATGAGTCTTGTGTAATTTCTTCAGCTTCTTCCCGATTGCCAGAGATTCTGAATGCCAGGTTGAAGGCTTTGTCCTTGTGACGGTCGACAATGTAGCTGAAGGAATTTGTGTTTCCCTGCAATACCTCTTCTATATATAATATATCTCCCTTATAAGCCATTTCGGATCTTTGACGAGCAAAGTTATTAATT
>JANNKF010000168.1:0-2836 GCA_031396165.1 Bacteroidales bacterium
GGAACCACACTCTTGCGGTCTTTTTTGTTATCATAAATTATCAGACCTTCTGTTGTTCCGATAAATATTTTTTTATCATCCGACTCATACATAGCGTCAGGGTTACAAACCCCATCCCTGGCAAAATCAGTACCAAATACATTTACAATCCCTGTTTCCGGATCAAATCTGGAAAACCCTTTTTCGTGTCCTGCCCATACTTTATTCCCTGAATCGGCCAGAATACTGTAGCAGAAATTTGACATCAGTCCGTTTCTACGATCTATAGCCGAAACGGAATCATTTTTATATCCGAACATCCCGTTTCCGTTCGTGGCTACCCAGATTGCTCCATCCGGACCTTCCGATAATGAGAGGATTTTATTTATTACACTTCCTGATAAAACGCTCTCTCCTTTTGTTACTTTTAATTCAGAGTCGATCTTATAAAGACGTTCACTTTCTGTTCCTATATATGCATTACCGCCCCGGTCGATTAAAATATTATTAATGCTGTTATGCGGAAGATCGCCGTGGGAGTTGTTAAAAACAGCTTTTTGTCTCGCAGTGATCCTGTCAATAATTATAACACCATTTATAGTAGCAAGCCATAAATCTTTGCCCGATGATTCAATGTCCCTGATATTATCAGCTCCGGAATCTCCTGAACTGTAGAACTTTCTGATGTTACCGTAGCTATTTCTGACAAACAAACCGTTACCATCTGTTCCTATCAGAAGATTGTTCTCATTATCAAGATAATATGAAGTTATCAGGCCTCCACCTGTCTGTTGCGACAGATTCGTAAATGAGACAGATTTTCCGGCGTCAGGATCAAAAAAATGAATCCCGAGCGGAGTGCCAAGAATGTAATGGTCGTTAAAACGGTTTATGAAGATTATATTATTCTCGGCTCCGGTCTTTCCGGGTGTATAATATTCAAAAGCATGGGAGGTGAGCATGGAAATGCCTCCTCCGAACAGTCCAAACCAGATATTGCCTTCAGCATCCTGAAAAACCAGTCTGGTATCATCTGAGCTCAGACCTGTTACTCTGTTAAAAAGACGGATTGATTCTACATTTTCAGAATTATCTGAAAGACGGAATTGTAACGCGCCCTGATCATATGTGGATACCCAGATATTACTATCTGTATCCTCAGAAATCGCTTCTATTCTAAGCACGTTCCATTCCGGATGTTCTTTGAACCGGGTAATCTCATTTACTATCCCTGAACTCACCAACTGAAACAGACCATTATCCTGTGTCCCTATGATAAACCGCGATTCATCCTTCTTGTGATGAATTGCAGTTATATTCGAATATTCAAATCCCGCAATAATATCTTTTAGTATCGCGGTATCATTAGCTATCGAGTATAAAAGGATTTCACCCTGTGAACCAATCAAAAGTTCGCCTGAATCCCTTAATGCAGCTGAGAACATCACTTTGTCGGAAGAAATTAAATATTGCTTTATTTCTTCGACATTCTCCGGATTTATAGTAATTACTGCTCCACCCTGCGGAATGACATAAATTAGCCCATCAGGGCCTTCTAATATTTCACTGATGCTCCTTGTATTTGATATTTTTGCCTGAAAAAGTTCATTTCCCCTGTTAAAAAATACTGTTCCATCACTCGAGCCATACCATAATGTTCCTTTATTATCCCTGAAACACACAGTGGTATTGCGGTTCTCAGCATAATCGGGATACTTTACAGGAAAATAACTGAATCCGTCAAATCTGAATATCCCACCTCCTGTGCCTAACCAAAGGAATCCATCCTTCGACTGATTTATGCTGTAAATAAAGCTGTTGGGTATGTTCTCAGAATCGTAATTTTTAAAACTATATGTCTGGCTGTTCAATACCTGAGGAGTTAAAAGCAGGAACACAATGTTCCCAATAAGCGCTTTCAGGGTGAAATTAAATTTCATTAAAACTCTCCTCTATTTCTTTGGTGGCGCAATCTGTTCATATTTTTTCTTTGCTTCATATTTAGGTACTCCTCCGATGGGTGAACTAAAGAAAGGCATGGCCTCACCACGGGAGTTTTTGATAATCAAAACCACATTATTGTTCTTGACAAGTTCGCCCTTTCTTTTATGAAACTGAAAGTCAAGAGAGGATTTCCATTCTGCCGGTTCAATATTGAACCGGCTTATTGCATTGTCGTCTTCATTTGAAATAGAGACCTGAATTCCCTGTTTATACTTGGAAACAACCAGGATTTGTCCATCATTATCCCAGTCGAAATTCTCCTGTTGTGTATATACAATACCGGTGTCGATGTATGGGTAAACATGAGCAATACTTCTGAAATCATTCCACATACGGAAGGTATATTCATATGTGAATGCATTGGCCCCCTCAACTGGAATATCACTATTCGGTTCGGTGCTGAGAAAATACCTGTACAGGTTCCCATCATCACCGGCAACTCCTTCACAGACAATCTTAAAAATATAACTGTTCCATTTAGTATTGAAGTCGCCGTCAGTAGGATTGAAAGGACCGAAAGTGTAGTACTTGTTATCGTATCGTGCTTCGGCAGCAAAAATCCTGGAAGACAGCAAATTGCCACCCTTATAATTTAATCCCTCTTCAAGACCCTGGGATTCCTGATTTGCTTCCGGATCAACACCCTTCGTAATCTATTCCGGTTCGGCACTCGCAAAGATAGTCAATTACGGCCTGGTCACCGGCGCTGACGGCAGCGCTACTATCAGCCAGGCGCAGATACTGGGAGAACTCGATAATCCTTCAACCGGTATTCTGACCATGCAGGGCGTGGCTGACGGTGACGTGAAGGCGCAGCTGCTTTATTCGACCGGTGAAACCTCTCTCTGGATTA
>JANNKF010000172.1:0-2887 GCA_031396165.1 Bacteroidales bacterium
CAATATTCTCTGAAATTGCAAATGAGGAACCATTAGAAACGTTATCGTTCATTATTGGTTTTGGCACATTCGTCACATCACCCGGGTTTTTCCATGCTGTTTCAAATACTTCAAGAGAGTTATTCCACCATCTCTGGTCTCTTAAGCCTGCCTTAGACCCATTATAGAGTTCAAATCCCAAAGCATAGGTTAAATTCAGGGCAAGGTCAAAATTTCCATAAATGAAGTTATTATCAAGGCCACCGAATATCTTTGGCAGAGGGGAGCCCATTATTTTTGCATCCGTTGCTGTTGAGATTGTTGGAGCAGCTCCTGTCCCATCCCTGTACATCCATTTTGTTGCTGTAGGATTTTCATGAAAATACAAAACCTCAGCTCCTGATGCGTTTACAAATACCCTTCTTCCGGTGGTCTGATCAACACCTCTGGTTTCAACAGCTAATAGACTCCCAATCGGTTCACCAACAATTGTACGGTTCGTTATCTCTAAACCGCCTGTTGTACCAGTGAGGTTGGAAATCTCAGGTGACAATGCTGTAACTTCATTTTGCATTTTACTGAAGTTAAGTGTAGTGGTCCAGCTAAATTTCGAAGACGAAATATTGAAGCTTGTCAACGTAATTTCAAGTCCCTTATTAAACATTGAACCAACGTTCATCGGAATAGAGCCCCCTGGAATTCCTTTTGAAGGTGTTTGAGGGACACTTAAAACAAGACCGTTAATATCATTATAGTAATAGTTGATTTCAGCCTGAATCTTGTCATTCATCAGTCCAAAACTAAGACCAAGATCGTACTTATCACTGGTTTCCCATTTAAGTGCTGCGTTTCCAATTTGCGTAAATGTGAGAGTAGGAACAGCACCAAATAAACCTCCACCATACAGATAAAGAGAACTAAAATCTCCAATAGCTGACATGTTACCTACACGGCCAAAGCTTCCTTTAACACGGATGTCTGAAAAAACAGACCCAATTGAATTTATTACAAATTCTTCGTTGGAAGCATTCCACATTACAGAAGCTCCACCAAAAATACCAAATTTATTACCGGTTGCGAGACCAGAGAAGCCGTCGCGGCGAATACTTCCTTCTATGTAATATTTCTTATTATAATTAAAGCTCGCACGTCCGAAATAGGATAGAAAATAGTTCTCACCGATTCCTCCTCCACCCATACCTGCATTTATCCAGGAACCCTGGTAAACAGTATAGAAAGGGTCAGAGACGGTTGTTTTGCTTCCATTCCAGTTTACACTATATGTCCGTTGCTCTTCAATCCCGGCAAGCAGCCCGATATTAAACTTTTCTTTGATAGTCAGGTCATAATTAGCTGTATTTGTCCATGTCCATCTTTTTGGCCTGTTGAAAGTATTAGTCGCGGATCCCTGTGGAGTATAACCATCCCCTGTAACAGGACTCTGATAAGAAATTGATTCAACAGATAGATTATCAATGCCATAAACCGATTTTAGAGATAGACCTTTAAACGGGGTGATGGTAACAGAGCTTGTGGCCAGAATCCTGTCAGTTTCACTCGAAAACTTATTCAGATCAAGTATGGCTCTCGGGTTATAATAACCAAGGGCAGGTAATCCGGTGCTCATACTGCCAATCTGGGAACCATTAATGTTATAAGATCCATCATTGAGATATGGACCGATGATCGGAGGAAGTACGAATGCCAGTCGGGCAGCACCTGCTGTGGCAAATGATGAACCTGTGACTGGTGCTTCACTGTAACCATTTGTATAAGCTACACTTGCGCTAAGTTTAATGAAGTCGTTGAGTTTATGGTCTATATTCATTCTTGCATTTTTCCTTTCATAGGTATTCTTTTTTATCATACCCTGCTGGTTTGTATAACCAACGGAAAGGAAATAACTAGTTGTTGCTGTAGAACCTGAGAAAGTTACTGCATGATTGTGTTGTATTCCTTTACGATACACTTCATCTGCCCAGTTGGTATTAACTGGTTGTCCATTAACATCATTAGCTCTGACCAGAACTGTAGCTATTCCGGCATTTGCATAAGCCAGGTTTTTATGTTCAAGATACTGATCTCCGTTCATCATCTCAAAAAGATGGAATGGCTGAGTTACGCCAACATATGCATCGTAAGTAACTTTTGTTTTAGCACCAGAACCACGTTTTGTTGTTATAAGAATAACACCATTCGCAGCCCTGGAACCATAAAGTGCTGTTGCTGATGCATCTTTCAATATGTCCATTGATGCAATATCAGAAGGGTTTATATCAGCCAGAGCATTGGCATATGTATTTGTAGCTGAAACATCACCAGTAAACACCGGAACACCATCAACCACAATAAGCGGATATGAACTTCCTGAGATTGAATTGAATCCTCTGATCCTTATAACCGGCGGGTTATTCAGCACCCCATTGGGCATTATGATTGAAACCCCGGCAGCTTTTCCCTGTAATGCCTGATCGAAACTCTGTACTGGTGCATTCTTTATTGCTTCAGCTTTTACTGATGAGACAGAGCCGGTAATATCACGCTTTTGTTGTGTGCCATAAGCAATTACAACAACTTCGTCAAGTTTCGAGAGCTCTTGTTCAAGGACAACATCAATTCTGGTTTTGCCTTCAATTGAAATTTCCTGTGTCCTGAATCCAATGAAACTGTACATCAGCATCCTTGAAGTAGATGGAACAGATACAGAATAGTTACCATCGGATCCTGTTATAACACCAATAGTAGTACCTTTTACAGTAACAGATACCCCTGGTACAGGGAGGCCGTCCTCGGAACTGGTTACAGTACCGGAAATCTGCACTGTCTGTCCTATAACGAGTGAGCCCGTAATAAGCAACAGTAAGAGAAACAAAAAGATTTTTTTCATACAAAAAAGTTTAGGTTTATA
>JANNKF010000359.1:0-4869 GCA_031396165.1 Bacteroidales bacterium
GTCCAGATGACTGAGTCCCGATAAATGAGCAGGATTTGTCACGTTAAGATAAAAGTGTCCAGATGAAGATGCAAAAACCATGACAACGGCGCGATGGCCGGCAGCCCCATAGATTTTGTCACGGTAGTAGGATTAGTCACGGTACTGAAATTTTAATAAGTGGAAATGATCTTTATGCATAGACACTGGGCCTGATTACAAAGCTGTCCGGGCTGCCGAAGGCAATTAAACCTACCAGCGTTGTTAGCACATGTATTGTTATTTAATAGTCTAGACATCAATTAATCAGGTTTAAAACTTAATCATCTAATAATTTAATTAGCATTTTTCTTAAAATCCCATAGCTTTTTTTATTACTACCATTTCATCTTCTGAAGTCAGCATTTTTAATAATTCAAATGCAACACTTGGAGCTGTCTCAGGACAATAAGACGTAATTATATTACCATCAACTACAAGTGGCTCATTCACAACATTCACTCCAAATTCTTTAAGTTTTTTTTGCCAATAAGCGTCTTTTAAGTGGTATGTAGTTGCTTTGCGATTCTTAAGGACTCCACTTTTTCCTAGGGGCATTGCTGCAGAACAAATTGTAGCAATGATTTTACCTTTTGCATTAAATTCCCTGATTAGTTTTAAAAACCTTTCGTCATATACTTCTTCATAAAAACCAAATTCCCCAAATCCACCAGGTATTGCTAAGGCGTCATATTCGTCAACGATTATTTCTCCAATGGTTTTATCTACTATTACTGGTACACTAAAAGTGCTTATAACTTTATCAGTAAAGCCACATGTATCAACGAACAATTTATGTCCATAATCATTTCTAGCCCAACCAAGAACATCTATAAAAACACTAAATTCCATAGTTTCAAATCCTTTTGCCAGAAACACTAATACTTTCTTATTTTCCATAGTCTTCAAAATTATCAATTTGTTTAAATTCCAATTAGTTTAACCATTCTCGCTTTTTGAGTTAGCACATGTATTTTTCGTCGTGCGATGGGAGAGTCCCGGTAAAAAGCAGTATTGTTAATTATATAACAGAACTTTCTGGTGAGGGCGGGAGGGCTTATTGTCGCGCGATGGCAGGTCCCGATAAAAGTACAGAATTTAACTGTCATGATTGAACTTTCTAAACATGGCGGGCAGGCTAACTGGCAGATACAGAAATATATGTGCTAACGGCCCGCTGGTAGGTTTGAGTTGCCGTCCGTGTCAGGGTTGGCATGTGTTTTTGCACAGTCCCGATAAGTGGCGATGAGTTGGCTGTCACGATAAAATGGTCCAGATGACGATGTCCCGGTAAACGGCCGCGAAATACTCCCGGTATAAAAATTGGCAAGTGGCGATGCAAAAACCATGACAACAGCGCGTCGGACGACAGCCCCATAGACTTTGTCACGGCAGCAGGATTGCTCACGGTACAAAAAGTATAATAAGTGGGTGTAAATTGCGGTGATAGGCATTGGGGTGATGAAGGATTTGTCCGGGCTGGCGCAGGCAATTAAGCCTACCATCCGTGTTATATTTAGGCAAGGCTTAAAACAGTCCCGATATTGTAATTTGTCTTGATACTCAGAATTGTCTCGCTGAAAAATCTAGATGTTTTTTGCAAGTCCTCTGAGTGATGTTTGTCTCAATCGTTTAGAAGAATGGTGAACTGTCAGGATGTGAGCAGTCTGTGTGCTAGTAATCTTATAAATGATTCGGTAATTCCCTTGAATGATCTCCCTGAATTTATCCTTTCTCCCCATCTCGGGAACCATCCTTCCAATTCTGGGATTACTCTGGATGTGTTGGGTTACAGTTATTAATCTCTCGATTGTAAGAGAGGCATATTTAATTGAGTCCTGTGATATGTACTCAGCAATAGATTTTAAATCAGTCAGTGATCTCTTAGTCCAGATTATTTTAACCATGTTTTAAGCTCTTTCTTAACTTGATCAGTTGTATAGACTCTACCCTCTTCAATATCTTTAAGTCCCTCCTCAATCCGGTTAAGAATCACAAGTTCTTCAACAATCTGGTCAACTGTGAAATTCTCAGGTAACCTGTCAACTGTCTTTCTTACTTTGTCTTTTGTCAGCATGATCTTGTGTGTTATTTAATACTGCAAAGATACTAAAAAGTGTTGTTTGTCAGTCTGTCGAGGCTTTGCCTGTTATATTTAGGCAAATCGGGTCTAACTGTCTGGCCGCGAACAGTATTGCTTAAATATAACGGCCCGCTGGTAGATTTAGTTGCCGACCGTGTCCGGGTTGGCATGTGTTTTTGCATAGTCCCGATAAGTGGCGATGAGTTGGCTGTCATGATAAAATGGTCCAGATGACTGTCTCCCGATAAAGGAAAGGGATTGCTCCCGGTATAAAAATTGGCAGATGGCGATGCAAAAACCATGACAACGGCGCGTCGGACGACAGCCCCATAGACTTTGTCACGGCAGCAGGATTGTTCACGGTACAAAAAGTATAATAAGTGGGTGTAGTTAATGGTGATAGACTTTGGGGTTATGAAGGATTTGTCCGGGCTGGCGAAGGCAATTAAACCTACCAGCGTTGTTATAGTGCGTTTATATTTAAAACTGTCCTCCAGCGATGAAATTGTCACGGTAGCAGGATTAGTCAAGGTACAGAAATTTTATAAGTGGAAGAAATTTTGATCTCATAGACTTATTGAGTTGATTACTAAGCTGTACGGGATGCTGAAGGCAATTGCCTATACCATGCGTGTTAGGTATTGTAGTTTTTTTTGAAGATATTTTGCTCTTTACTATTTTGTCTTGTTTATTATTTATCGAGGCATCTCACTTTTCTAAATCAATTCATTTATAGCATCTCTAATCTCTTTATCTGTTGAGTCTTTGCTATAACCTTTTACTATTTTACGAATAATTAAGTCATTATCAAGTATAAAGAAAATTGGGACAGCTGAGATTTGATATTGCTTTTTATTCTCATCAGTAGACTGAAGGTACTTATAGTTAAGATTGTTATTTGAGACATACCTTTTTATCACTTCTGGATTATCACTCCAGGTCTCTACTGCTACTAGGCTTAGATCATCTGTGGCATACTCATTCACAAGATTTTTTAAGAAAGGAACTGAAAGATGACAAAAACCGCATCCGATTCCGGTAAATTCTATCAGTATAACTTTGCTATTAAAGTTCTTCAAACTAATTTGTTTATTATTCGAATCAAATAGGATCCAATCAGGGGCTTTTTTATTTGTTAAATCCGTTGCTTCAATTCGATTTTTTTTAGTCAGGTGAGTGAAACCGTCGGGGATATAGTTGGCTACTTTAAAATCTTCGATTTTATTTTTATTAAAGTCAACTTTTTCTATTGATTCCCAGCTTATTGTAGATACCAAGTTTCTTTTATACCGGGAAGGTAAATTGTCCGATTTTTTTATCCAGATATCATATTTTGATAAGGGTTCAGTGTATCTGGTGTCATTATAAAAGGGTTTGCCGAAAAACTCAACAGACTTGCCGTATACTGTCATCCGGAACAACATAGTGTCAACAAGGTCAATCAATTTAACCTCTATACTGTCTTTAGTGTTGAGAGAATAATGAATAATGCTCTTTGTATAATTATAGAAGGGTGGTCTTATAAGTCTGAAAGGGTACCTTGCGACTTTAAAACTGTCAACAGAAAGAGTTTTTTCATTCCAATCCATAAATATTTTAGCGTTACCATCATAAACCCAACTTGCTTTGTGTTTTGCATCTTGTTGCACTACTGATAGAATTGAACCAATGGTTGTATCTGATGGATTAAAATATTCTTCAGTTTGAGTTGAATATGTAACACACTGTAAAGTATCCCCGGGAATACTGCCAGATATAGTCGAAGAATAGGTTGCAGATTTTATTTGTTCAAGATTGTTTAAAACTTTTCTCAAATATTCATCTTTATTGATTTCAACTTTGCAACCATTAATCAGAAATAGTGAGATCAAAAAAAAGGATGTCAATGCAAAGGATGTCTTTTTCATAAGATTATATTTTGAGCATGTCTGACTTGAAATCTCATACCACAATAACAGAATAAAATCAAATATAACGAATATATTAGTTTTACGACTAAATGCTTAATTATTTCATGCCATATGCAAGATTGAATCAAGGCAAACCTTCTATGTCAAGATAGAATTATCCAGATGTACCAATCTAGACAAATGATACGAAGTTGTCACAAAATGATAAACTGTCAAGTTTACACTGCAATAACCATTGTTCAATAATAATTGTCTGTCTTGAGGAACTGTCTTTGATGCAGCATTTGTCATGGGATACAGTTTCAAATTAAAAAAAGGATTTGGAGTTATAGTGCGTTTGTCCGGGTCAATCTGGGGTCTGTCACTGGCTGCAAATGCACTATAACGGCCCGCTGGTAGATTTAGTTGACGTCTGTGTCGGGGTTGGCATGTGTTTTTGCATAGTCCCGATAAATGGGCAGGATTTCCGTGTCACGATAAAGTTGTCCAGATGAGTGAGTCCCGATAAATGATACAAATTTGTCACGCTAAGATAAAACAGTCCAGATGAAGATGCAAAAACCATGACAACGGCGCGATGGCCGGCAGCCCCATAGACTTTGTCACGGTAGCAGGATGGCTCCCGGTGCAAAAAGTATAATAAGTGGGTGTAATTTATGTTGATAGACGTTGGGGTTATTATGGATTTGTCCGGGCTGGCGAAGGCAATTAAACCTACCAGCGATGTTAGCACAAGTATTGATTTATTTACCAGTCTTTTTTGGTTTCATATATAATAAGTATCGGATTACTCAGTTCTGCAGTTTGTTCTAATTTTATTTTTTCATCTTCAGTCAAGTTATTTATATTTTCCAAAAG
>JANNKF010000198.1:0-17680 GCA_031396165.1 Bacteroidales bacterium
CAAACCTGCCTGCCGGTAGGCAGGGGCGCACTAAGGATTACACAAAGGTTCACAAAGGTTTATGAATAAAGCAGGTTAGTTAATAAATGTTAATCAATAGCTGAATTATTGTATATTTTCTTAAATTTATTATTTACATCATATTTATTTGTCAACCTATTTCTTTCCAAAAATATTAACTTAATACTTAGCAGAACTTTATAGTAAAATCCTAAAACTTACTTCACCTGTCTGCTGTTTCAGAGAACTAACTAACCAACCTTAATATATGAAATCAAATATTGTTTTTTTCAGGTTTTTATCCGGAAGGATATTATTAGCATCATTTTTTTATTGCCTGATAATAAGCATGTTCATTACTGAAACTAATGGCCAGGCAATTATAAACCAGAATACCGGTTCAGCCGGTTCAATTTCAAATCCGCGACAGATTATTCCATTTGATACTGACTGGCGATTTTGGCTTGGGGATAATCAGGAGGCAAAGAAGCCTGGCTTTGACGATAAAAGCTGGCGTATTCTTGATGTACCACACGACTGGAGTATCGAAAGCCCAATAAATCCTCCTCCGAATGGTCTTGCCATTGGTGGCTTTTTCTCACATGGAATTGGCTGGTACAGAAAACACTTTGCATCTCCCGATACCACAAAAAAGGTAGTTATAGAATTCGATGGAGTGTACATGAACAGCGAAGTATGGATTAATGGGCAGTTCCTTGGACGCAGGCCCTACGGTTACATTGGCTTTCGCTACGATCTTACAGAATATCTGAAAAAAGACGGCACCACAAACATACTGGCTGTCCGTGTTGACGATTCTGCTGAGCCATCAGTTCGATGGTATGCAGGACCCGGGATCTACAGGCATGTGCGCCTGATTGTTACTGGTTACACTCATTTCCGGCTCGATGGCGGTATCAGCATTACTACTCCTGAGATTACGGATGAGCAGGCTGTTGTAAACATAGACTATGCCATTGATCCTAATTTCTTTAGTTATCAGGAATTCAAAACCTGGGCCAAAGATCCATGGCAGGTAAAGTCACAAAGTAAAAATATCATATTACGAAGCAGTATTCTGGCTTTGGATGGAACAATTATCACAACCACCGAGTCGACACTCCCGCTTCAAAGCATGCGCGCGGACCAGCTCGCCGCACAGAAGGTAACAGTGCTAAAACCCCGCCTCTGGTCCGACAAAACACCTGAACTCTACAACTTGAGAAGTACTCTTTTGCTCGATGGAATCATCCTCGACGAGACTGTAACAACGTTCGGCATTCGTAGTCTTAAATATGACACAAATCTTGGGCTTTTGGTTAATGGTAAGTCAACCAAGCTCAAAGGGGTCTGCCTTCATCAGGACGCAGGTTCATTTGGAAATGCGGTACCTGATGCAATCTGGATTTACAGGCTTGGGCTTCTTAAGGAGATGGGCTGTAATGCTATCCGACCAAGTCACCACCCTTTCTCTCCTGAATTCTATGATCTTTGCGATAAACTCGGCTTTTATGTTTTTGATGAAGCATTTGACGAATGGACCCGCGACTGGACCTTTAATTACACTGAAAACAATAGGGGGAAATCAAAATTCGGATACCATCTCTATTTTGACCAGTGGTATGAAACTGATCTTCGTGCCATGCTGCGACGCGATCGCAATCATCCAAGTGTAATCCTCTATAGTATTGGCAATGAGATTCCCGACCAGTTCAATAGTGATGGATGGAAGCTTGCTAAAAAACTAATAGCTATCTGTCACGAGGAAGATCCTACTCGTCCGGCGACATCTGCCTGCGACCAGTCGTTTGTAGCCTCACGCAACGGTTTCATGGATGAACTTGACATCGCAGGTTATAACTATATCGATCGTCTTTATGGCGACAGCACCTATGTACACGAACGCACACGCTTCCCCAATCGTCTCATTTTGGGTACTGAAACAGGGAAACAAATACATTACTGGCTCGGCGTTCGCGATAATGATTATGTCATAGGTGACTTTATATGGACTGGTATCGACTATCTGGGAGAAACACGCAGATTCCCCAGCAGAGGAAGCAGTTCCGGTATAATTGATGTTGCGGGAGGAAAAAAGTTTGGATTCCACCAGCGTGCAGCTTATTGGCGTGAAGATCCTGTATTACAGCTTTTTGTAGTCTCCGGGGAGAGGACGAATAATCCAGGGCAGCAGCAATCCGTTGAGCCAAAGTGGAACTTACCGGAAAAAACAAAAGTTACAGTTCGAGTTACAACTAATTGTGATGAAGTCGAATTATTCCTCAATAAACGTTCTCTTGGGAAGAAGAATGTATCTCACAATCTTTACACAAACGACTGGGAAGTTGAATCTAAGAACGGTGAGCTTAAAGCTGTTGGTTATTTGAAAGGGCGCCAGGTGGTCACTTCAATACTGACAACTACAGGGAAGGCAACAAAGCTTCAGCTCTCACCTCTTCCATTACCCGTTGACAGTGAAATTCTCTTGTACGAACTCACAATATGCGACAATGCAGGACTGAAAGTGATCGATTCACCATCTCCTGTCAAAGTACTAGTTGAAGGTGCCGGTCGTTTAGTCGGTGTTGACTCGGGAGACCTTGTATATGACGGTCTGTTCAAGACCGACACGCGTATCGCATATCAGGGTCGTCTTCTTATTTCTGTACAACGGATAGCGGCTGTAGGTGAAATTCGCATTACAGCTTCAGCAACAGGACTCTCATCAGCAATTTCATTGACAAAATGATGTATTATGAATAATTTAAAAAACAATCTGACATTATTGACAAAATCGATCATTTTCTGTTTCGTGGTTTTGTTGAGCAGTGAAACGGTATTGGGACAGACCCGGAAGGAATCAATTCCACAACTAATTGAAAAAGATGGCCGTCATGCATTGATTGTCGATGGTCAACCTTACTTAATTCTTGGTGGTCAGGCGCATAATTCAAGTGCATGGCCTGGCATGATGCCGCAGGTGTGGTCTGCAATTAAATCAATGAATGCCAATACTCTGGAAGTACCGGTTTATTGGGAACAGATAGAGCCACAACCCGGAAAGTTCGATTTTTCGTTAATTGATACCCTTCTTAAGCAGGGAAGAGAGCATAATGTTCGTCTTGTGCTTCTCTGGTTTGCCACCTGGAAAAACGGCAGCAACCACTATATGCCCGAATGGATGAAGAGCGATGCCGTAAAATATCCTAATATAACCGGCAAAAACGGTCGACCGGTTGATTCACCCTCACCTCACACCCAGGCTGCCATGGAAGCAGATGCAAAAGCTTTTGCTGCAGTAATGAATCATCTGAAAAAGGCCGATCCGCAATTCACCGTGTTAATGGTACAGGTTCAAAACGAACCCGGTTCCTGGGGGAGTGTACGCGATTTTTCACCTGCTGCGCAGAAACTTTTTGAAGGACAGGTTCCCGCGGAACTGCTTAAACCAGAGGTATTAAAGGCGCTTAACAGATCAGTCGACTCTAAGGGCACCTGGCAGGAAGTGTTCGGAACCGATGCAGATGAGTATTTTCATGCCTGGTCAGTTGCCCGGTATATCGGGTATGTTGCTGCAGCGGGCAAGGCAGTTAATCAATTACCATTGTACGTAAACGCAGCACTCCGCGATCCCATCACCAACCCAAGTGCTTCAACCTATGAAAGCGGTAGCCCGACCGATAATGTGATCCCGATCTGGAAAACGGCAGCACCGGCAATCGATTTACTGGCTCCCGACATCTATCTGTCAGGAAGCGAAAAAGTACTTAAGGTACTTGAGTTGTACTCTCGTCCCGACAATGCCTTGTTTGTACCCGAAATAAGCACAAGCGAAGAAAATACACGCTACTTTTACTCTGTACTGGCGAGTGGAGGTATTGGATTTTCGCCCTTTGGCATAGACAGAAACAATCTGACTTCAGAGGAAGAAAATACTACTCGTCTTGCCACTATTGCACAGGAATATGCTATGGCTGCGCCAATGATGAAGGAGCTGGCAAAATGGGCTTTTGAAGGAAAAATTAAGTCTGTTGTTGAGCGTGAAGATCATGCAGAACAGACCATTGACCTGGGCTTATGGCAAGCCACTGTATCGTTCGGCGCTGCAAGAAGGAACACCGTTCAGGCCAACGCAAAACCAATAAGCAAAGCCATGGTAGTGCAACTGGGGGATAATGAATTTTTGCTCATTGGTACACTCTGCCACTTTACGTTTAAGCCTCTCGGTGTCAATTCCGATAAAGCCTGGCAGTATCTGAAAGTGGAGGAGGGCATGTATGAAAACGGGAAATTCAAACTCCTGCGCATACTTAATGGAGACGAGACAGATTGGGGAGGACCGCGTGTCGGAGCCATTCCAACGGTGCTACATGTTACGTTAGTTACGCGCTGAAAAGGGATTAATATGACCTGTTCAGAAAAAAAGCAAAAATCATAGGTCTATATATTATAAATATTTTTAAATCAACCTATTATGAAAAATAAAATAACATCGTTGTTCTTTCTACTTGTATTGTGCCCCACAGTTATTTTTGCACAAAAAGCAAAGGTTTATGAGGTAAAGTCGCCGAATGGTGCTATTGTAGTAAAAGTGGAATCGGGGGCTAAAATGTTATGGTCGGCTCAGCATAAAGGACAACAAATTATTGCACCGTCTGCAATATCTTTATTATTAGAAAGCGGGGAAATTCTGGGCGATAATGCAAAAGTAACAACATCGAAAACTGAAAGTGTAAATACCTCATTCAAAGCAGTTAATTACCGAAAAACTGTAGTCTCTGATATTTACAGCCAGCTTGCCATAAGTTGCAAGGGCGACTATGGGGTAATCTTCAGAGTTTTTAATGATGCCGTAGCTTATCGTTTCTTTATCAAACGAAAAGGGGAAATAGTAATAATAAACGAAGAAGCAAATATTAACTTCACAGAAGACCATAAGGCATTTATTCCATACCTGTGGGATTATCGCGATGGACAGATTTTTAATGCATCTTTCGAGTCATTATATAAAGAGCATAAGATATCGGAGTTTAAAACCGATTCACTGGCATTCCTTCCATTACTGGTTGAACAGAATAATGGTAAAAAAATTCTTATCCTCGAAGCCGACCTGGAAGATTATCCCGGTATGTTCCTTGTTTTAAATGAAACCAAAAAAGGGTTTAAAGGTATTTATGCACCCTTTCCCCTCGAAACAAAAATGTTTGGTAATAATAATGTAATACCAACAAAAAGAGCCGGATATATTGCAAAAACCAATGGCACGCGAAATTTTCCATGGCGTGCTGTTGTAATCAGTGAACAGGATAAAGACCTGTTGGATTGCGATATTGTTCAAAAACTGGCTTCGCCTAGCCGGATTGAGGATATTAGCTGGATTAAAACGGGTCAGGTTGCATGGGACTGGTGGAACAGCATGAATATTTCAGGTGTTGATTTCAGAGCCGGAAAGAATTTTGACACATACAAGTATTTTATTGATTTTGCTGCAAAGTACAAAATGCCTTATATATTACTCGATGCAGGATGGAACGTTGCCGGTGACCTTACCAAACCAATTGCCAGCATAAAACTTGAGGAATTAATTGCTTACGGCAATAAAAAAGGGGTTGAACTGATGGTTTGGAGCTCATGGAGGGATATGTTGTCGCAAAAGGAAAAGGCAATGCCATATTTTGAAAAAGCAGGCATTAAAGGTATAAAGATCGACTTTATTGATCGTGATGACCAACTGGCTGTTGTTTCGACCTATGAAATAGCCAAACTGGCCGCAGAACATCATATACTGATTGATTATCATGGGGTTTTCAAACCGACAGGCCTTCAACGCACTTACCCTAATGTTGTAGGATATGAAGGAGTTTACGGACTGGAAAACTTTAAGTGGGCACCAAATTTTGACGGACCCCGCTATTGTGTTACCCTGCCTTTCATCAGAAATCAGGCCGGACCAATGGATTATACTTCCGGAGCAATGAGAAATACCAACAGGGCAAATTACAGGGCAGTTAATAGTAATCCAATGGCAATGGGCACAAGGGTAAATCAGATTGCACAATTTATTGTTTTTGAAGTACCTGTTCAAATGCTCTCGGATAATCCATCAATATACCAGAAGGAACATGAATGCACCGAATTTATCACAAAAATTCCAACCACTTTTGATGAAACAGTACCACTCGACAGTAAAGTCGCTGAATATGTAACCATTGCCCGTCGGAAGGGAGAAACATGGTTTGTTGGCGCTATGACCAATTGGACTCCAAGGGAGTTAACTATCGACTTTTCATTCCTGAAACCTGGTAATTACCAGGCGGAAATTTTCAGAGATGGGATTAATGCTGATCGTGATGCGACAGATTATAAAAAGGAAGTGGTTGATATATCGGCTGGTGATAAGCTAAAAGTCAAACTGATGAACGGTGGCGGATGGGCTGCCAGAATAGAAAAAAAATAATTTTACCGGTTCTTGAGAATAAAATGTAAAAACATATATTGATAAACATGAAACACAAATTACTTCGAATAATCCTGATCTGCATTATCAGTTTTGGAATGTATAGTGCGTCAGCTGCTGATCCGGTAACTCCAAATGCCTCACCTGAAGCAAGGGCGCTGCTTAACTACATTTACTCGCAATATGGAAAGAGAACTCTGTCGGGTCAGATGTGGGCACCATGGGCAAAAATGGATGAAATAAAGACAGTTTTTGAACTTACGGGCAAATATCCTGCACTAAGAGGCCAGGATTATATAACTGAGAGTGCTAATAAACGTGAAAATCAGCTGGCTATGGAATGGTGGAAAGCCGGAGGGATCCCGACAATTATGTGGCACTGGGGTGCTCCTTCAATTGGTGAAGGTTATGAAAACAGTAAAAAGGCAATAAATATCGACTCATGCTTTATAACGGGTACAAAACAGAACATTGCTATGTGGAGCGACCTGAAGCGTATCGCTGATCACCTTACAGAATTAAGAGACGCCAATATACCGGTCTTGTGGCGTCCAATGCATGAATGCGATGGAAACTGGTTCTGGTATGGGAAACAGGGTGGCGAACGTTTCGTGAAACTTTGGAAAACAATGTTCGACTATTTCACCAAAGAACGAAAACTGAACAACCTGATCTGGGTATTATGTCACACCGGAGACCCTTCGAAAGAATGGGATCCCGGTAAGGCCTACTATGATATTGCCGGTGGTGATTCTTACGGTAAAGGCACACAGGCACCTCTGTTCAATAAGTTAAAAGCAATTCATGGTGAAACAATTCCAATTCCTTATCATGAATGTGGTACGCTCCCCGATCCTGATGAATCGTTTAAGAATGGCGTTACCTGGTCGTGGTGGATGCTCTGGCATACCGGTCACCTGTACAATCACAATAAAGATGATCTTAAACGTATATATAATCACGAACTGGTTATTACACGCGATGAGTTACCAAATATCATGGACTACCTGAATGTAAAAGACCAAGTCAAACCTATCTATCTATTCCAGAATCCCGAAATGCCACTCGAAGAGCGTGTAAGTAACATTGTTTCTCTGATGACTCTAAATGAAAAGGTCGCTTTTTTAAGTCAGACACCCGGAGTGGCACGTTTAGGCATAAACCGCATGGCACATGTTGAAGGGCTGCATGGATTGGCCCAGGGAACCCCGGGTGGCTGGGGTCGCCGTGGACCAATTACTACAACTACTTTTCCACAATCAATTGGAATGGGTGAAACATGGGATCCGGAAATAGTGCGCCAGTCAGGAGCAATTGAAGGGTACGAAGCACGTTATGTTTACCAAAGCCCTAAAACTAAAGGAAGAGGAGGATTAATCGTAAGGGCTCCGAATGCTGATCTTGGTCGCGATCCACGCTGGGGCAGAACCGAAGAGTGTTTCGGAGAAGATGCTTACTTCAATGGAGTAATGTCGGTTGCAATGATTAAAGGTCTCCAGGGCGGCGATCCAAAATACTGGCTGAGTGCTTCATTGCTGAAACATTTCCTGGCCAACAGTAATGAAGATAACCGTACTAGTACATCATCAAATTTTGACATCCGTCAGTTCTATGAGTACTATACCCTGCCGTTCCATATGGGTTTTGTTGAGGGTGGTGCAAAGAGCTTTATGACCTCCTACAACCTGGTAAACGGCATCCCTGCCACTGTTCATCCTGTAATAGAGGATGTTACTGTAAGGCAATGGGGAGTCGACGGTGTGATATGCACCGATGCAGGGGGATTTGCAAACCTTACCAAGTCGCAGCGATACTACGAAAACATAACACAATCGGGTGCAGGAACAGTAAATGCCGGCATAAATCAGTATCTCGACCGCAATTTTGAGGCACCGGTTAAAAAAGCTATAGAAGAAGGATTACTTACGGAAAAGCGTCTGGATGAAGTAATAAAAGGTACACTCCGGGTCTTTATCCGTCTCGGATTACTAGACCCTCCCGAAAAAGTTCCCTATGCCACAATCGGAATTGACACAATTCAACCTGCACCATGGAATACTCAGAAAAACAAGGATGTAGTACGTCTTGCAACACAGAAATCTATTGTTCTTCTTAAGAATACGGGAAACCTCCTGCCTCTGAATAAGACATCAGTTAAGTCGATCGCTATGATTGGACCTCGAGCCGATCAGGTAGTATTTGACTGGTACAGTTCACAGGCTCCCTATGCGATAACCCCGCTTGCCGGAGTTAAGAACAAGGTCGGTAAACGTGTAAAAGTTCAGTTTGCATTAGGTGATGATGTAGCTGCTGCTGTAGCCCTGGCTGAATCCTCCGACGTGGCTATTGTATGTGTAGGTAATAATCCCAACCTCGACAATGGGTGGAAAAAAATATCAAGCCCCAGCGAGGGACGGGAAGATCTTGACCGTAAAACAATTACTCTGGATGAACAGGAAGAGCTTATTAAACAGGTTCTTGCAGTAAATCCAAAAACTATTGTTGTTCTGAAAAGCAGTTTCCCGTATGCAATAAACTGGACACAGGAAAATGTACCGGCCATATTGCACATGGCTCACAGCAGCCAGGAGGAAGGAAGTGCACTCGCCGATGTACTGTTTGGAGATTACAATCCGGCCGGGCGCTTGGTGCAGACCTGGCCAAAATCGCTTGACCAGTTACCGGAGATGCTCGATTACGACATTCGAAATGGCCGTACCTATATGTACTTTAAAAATGAACCGCTTTATCCATTTGGCTTCGGATTGAGTTATACAACATTTGTATGGTCGAATCTTAAACCAGGTACCGCGACCCTTGCAAAGAATGGTTCGATAACAGTAAATGTTGATGTACAGAATACCGGTAAATATGCCGGCGATGAGGTAGTACAACTCTATGTTAAACATCTCAATTCAAAAGTAAGCCGTCCCACTCAGGAACTCAAGGGATTTCAGAGGGTGTCCCTGAATGCCGGTGAAAGCAAAACTGTTGCAATTGAATTACCTGCCAAACGTCTGGCCTATTGGGACATCAGCAAGAACGGCTGGCAGGTAGAGACCGACAGTATTGAGATCCGTTTGGGTGCCTCTTCAGCAGATATCCGTTTGAAGCAGACAATTAGGGTGAAGTAAATTGCTTTGGCTAAGAAAATGATATATTTGTTATTGCTATTTTATAAGATGAAGACCACAACCAGAATATTTCTTTTACTTCTGATATTCTCAGGCTTTTTTCCGAAAACTTTTTCGCAACCAGACAGCACGCTTAAGATCTTTCAGTTCCCTGCAGATAAAATCCCAAGAATTGATGGCAACCTGGACGACTGGTCTTTTGTACCTGACAGTTATATTATTGGTAATGAACAACTGAGAGATGATGAAAAAAAACATCCAGGGTCGCCTGATCCTAAAAATCTTGAGGTAAAAGTTAAGGTAGCATGGGTAAAAGGGATGAATCGCCTATATTTTCTTTATGAAGCTTACGATGATTACTGGGATTTTTCACGCACAGATCTTCATCATGACATATTTGAAATAGTTGTCGACGGGGATCAGTCAGGGGGACCGCTTATTGAACAATTTCACCCTAATCCGCAATTGAAAAACTCTTGGGATGCCTACTTCAATTATCATGGCGTTCATGCTCAGAACTATCATATTTACACCCCTGCTGAGGGTCAGGACTGGTGTCTCGCATGGGGAAGTCAGCCCTGGATAAAGGAACTTCCCTGGGCAAATGCTGCATATTCTTATAATTTCAAATCGGGCGAACCCGGAAAACTAATCCTTGAATTCTGGATCACTCCTTTCGATTATGCAGGTCCGGAAGGCCCTTTAAGAGCAGTTGAATCGGTGTTGAATGAAGGAAGAAATATCGGGTTGAGTTGGGCAATAATTGATTTTGATAATCTGAATGCCCGTGGGAATAATGGTTTCTGGAATCTATCTTCCAAACATACAATGTATGGAAATGCATCGCAGCTCAGAACTTTTAAACTGATGCCAATGGAACCACAATTCACAACAAAAATTGAAGCACAATGGACATTTACAATCCTGAACATGGACAAAAGAACTGTTTCATTTCAGGATAAATCTGTTGGTAAAGTAACTTTATGGAAATGGGATTTTGGCGATGGAACGAGCTCCCCGGAACAGAATCCTGTACATGTTTACGAAAAAGCAGGAAGGTATATTGTTACTCTGAATATAGAAGGACCTGACGGAAAATCGAGAAGGGCAAAAGTGTGGGATGTAGCACTTAAATGAAGAATGGGTGAATGGGGGAACATGCGAACCGGAGAAATGGAGATTTAAATTCCGTGTTACTCCGTGTTTTCCGTGGTTAAATAATAGAATAAAATACACCCACCTTCGCTCAATCTAAGGTGGACAAAGAAAGTAAAAAGTAAAAATTAAGTATATGAAAATCAGAATCATCATTATCATCTTATCAATGGGTATTTATTATCCGTTGTTATCACAGACCACACCGCTAAAGGTAACGGACTCAAATACAGCTCTTCATTTGCTGGCACCGGATTATCCTGTTCCATACGGTCCTCGGAAAACTGAAGATATTACTGAGGTGCTGAATCGTATTTATTCTTTTCTTAATACATCAACACCAGCGAAAGTGATTGACCGTCAGAGTAAAGCAGAGATCAACGATCCTTCAAAACTTTCTCCTGATGTTATATTTCAACCTGGTGTTTTCAGGCTCATCAGCTATGAATGGGGTGTTACATATGGAGCCATGCTCGTTGCAAGTGAGGCAACAGGAGATCCCAGGTTTAAAGAATATACTATATTGAGAATGGGCCTGATAGGTGAGATTGCCCAATACTTCAGGGCCAATCCGCCAACAGGACAGCAGTCGAACTACCCGGTCAGATCAGTACTCGAGCCCAGAGCACTTGATGATGCCGGGTCGATGTGTGCTGCAATGATAAAGACTATGAATATCAGTAGAGACCAGTCATTACTATTCCATATAAATAACTACATAAAATATATTTCTGAAAAACAACAGCGTCTTTCGGATGGTACACTTGCCAGGAACCGGCCACTGCCAAACGCTTTATGGCTCGACGACCTGTATATGAGCGTGCCAGCCCTTGCTCAGATGGGAAAGTTCAGCGGAGATCCCAAATATTTTGACGATGCCTGCAAACAGGTTCTTCAGTTCTCGGCGAGGATGTTTAATCCGGACCAGAATCTGTACATGCACGGCTGGATAGAGGACATGAATCCACATCCCGAATTCTATTGGGCACGCTGTAACGGATGGGCCCTGCTGGCGATGTCGGAACTTCTTGATGTCTTACCGGACAGCCACCCCTCAAGAACTAAAATACTTGAACAGTTTCGAAACCATCTTAAAGGTATTGCATCATTTCAGTCCGGCACAGGTTTCTGGCACCAATTATTAAATAGGAATGATTCCTATTTGGAAACATCTGCAACAGCAATATTTACATATTGCGCCTCACATGCAATCAACAGCGGATGGGTTGATGCCCGGGCCTATGGACCAATGGCTGTCCTGGGCTGGAATGCCGTACAGACAAAAGTTAACAAAAAAGGTGAAGTTGAAGGAACCTGTGTTGGTACAGGCATGTCGTTCGACCCTTCATTTTATTATAACAGACCTGTAAATGTGGCTGCGGCCCATGGTTACGGACCGGTTATCATGGCTGGCGCTGAAATGATTAAACTTCTGAAGAACTACCAGGTTGTGATAAATGATGCTGCAGTAATGTTTTATCCATTGGGGACAGATTGGAGAAGCTTCAGATAAGAGAACGCCCCTCTGCCCCCCAAGCGGGGTAAATTTTTCTTTCTAGTAATATATTATATATGTGCAAGTTAGCCCCCCTTCAGGGGTCCCGATAGCTATCGGGATGGGGGGCAAAATATCAGAAAAAAAACAAATGAAAAATACACCATTCACTCTGCTGTTAATACTTTCACAGAC
Organism: Bacteroidales bacterium; assembly: GCA_031396165.1. Taxonomy (GTDB): domain Bacteria; phylum Bacteroidota; class Bacteroidia; order Bacteroidales; family VadinHA17; genus LD21. The sequence goes on from JANNKF010000198.1 coordinate 12,437, forward strand.
AATTGCAGGCCAGCAAAAAACCGATTTCAAATTTTCATTTGGACCAAAAGATGTTCCGGGATATGAAAAGGTTGATCCTTCATTTAAATATTCTGATGAAAAGGGTTATGGATTTGACTTTGGGACTGTTCCGGAGGCTATCGACAGGGGTGGAAAAAGATCGCTCACCAGCGGATTTGTTACAAGCAATAAACCTTTCATTTTTTCAGTGAAAATTCCTGAAGGCAACTATAATATTAAGGTAATTGCCGGAGATCTGAAGGAAAGCTCGGAAACCACAATACGGGTAGAGTCCAGAAGGCTTTTGTTCGAAAATATTAAAACCTCACCCGGGAAATTTGAAACACTCGCTTCTACTATAAATATAAGGGTACCTGAAATTTCAGGTACCAATGAGAAGGTGATCAAAAAGCCCCGTGAACTTTATAAACTCGACTGGGATAATAAAATGACTTTCGAGTTTAATGGTTCCAGACCCCGCATCTGCGCTCTTGAGATCACAAAGACAGAAGATGCGGTAACAATTTACCTTGCAGGCAATTCTACTGTGGTTGATCAGGACGATGACCCATGGGCTTCGTGGGGACAAATGTTCCCAAGATTCCTCAGGGAAGGTATTGCTGTAGCAAACCATGCTGAATCAGGTCTTTCGCTTGGAAGCTTTATCTCCGGAAACAGATTGAAAAAGGTGCTGAGCACAATGAGAGCGGGCGATTATATGTTCATTGAATTCGGACATAACGATATGAAAGAAAAAGGTCCTGACGACGGAGCTTACAAGTCCTATACAGAAAGACTGCATCTTTTTATCGGAGACATTCGGCATAAAGGGGGTATCCCTGTAATTGTATCTCCTGCCAACAGGCGGTCATTCGATAATGATGGAAAAATTTCCAATTCACTTGGTGATTATCCGGCGGCGGCGAAAAAAGTTGCTGAGGACCTAAAAGTGCCATTTATCGATCTCAATGCCATGACCAAAACCATGTATGAAGCTATGGGACCGGAAAAATCGAAAAATGCATTTGTCATTTACCCTGCAAATTCATTTGCCGGTGAACCCAAAGCACTGAACGACAATACCCATTTCAATTCCTATGGAGCATACCAGCTGACAAAATGTATTATTGAAGGAATAAAGGCTAATAACCTTGGAATTAAGAAATACATGATCAAAGGATTACCGGAATATAATCCTGCAAAACCCGATCCGTTTGAAACTTTTTATTTACCTCTTAGTCCTCATTCACCTGTGATAATTAACAATTAAAACCTCAGTATCACTCTGTGTCAGTTCTTTATCTTATTTGTTACACTTAGGAAATCCGGAGGTTCACAGAGTTACAAAGAGTAGAATAAACTTGGCTGGCGCCAATTAGCAATTGGTGCCAAAAAATAAAGCACTGATTTCATCCCGATCGCTATCGGGACCGCGCTATCTTAAACTTAAATTTATGAAAAGATTTCTTTTTATCACATTGCTCTTCTCGCAGGTCCTTGTTGCACAAAAGGTAACATGGCCGGAGATAACCAGGGAGAATAAACCATGGACAAGATGGTGGTGGCCCGGAAGCATCGTCACTTCTGTTGATCTGACAGTCGCAATGGAAACATACAACAAGGCTGGCCTTGGCGGACTGGAAATTGCAGTTATATATGGCGTAAAAGGCCAGGAGGAAAAATTCATCAACTACCTGTCACCCAAATGGATGGAGATGTTTATACATACACTTAAAGAGGGAGACCGGCTCGGTTTGGGTATTGATCTTGCAAATGCTTCAGGCTGGCCATTCGGCGGTCCATGGGTTGACCCGGCAGATGCATGCAAAAACATCAACTATAAAACTTACGAATTGAAAGAGGGTGACTCCTTGACAGAAAAAATAGAATTCGTTCAGCAACCACTCTTACGGCCGATAGGTCAGAAACCTGATATTACCAAACTAATTGACCCCATTGGAAAAAATAAAGATTTACAACTTTATGCCCTCGATCAAATCAGGTTTGAAAAACCTCTTCCGTTAAAAGCTCTGATAGCCTATTCCACATCAGGTGAGATCCTGAATCTGATGGGAAGAGTAACAACTTCAAAATCTTTGGATTGGGTAGCACCAACCGGCAACTGGACGATTTATGCAATTTTCGAAGGGTGGCATGGCAAACTGGCCGAAAGGGCTGGTCCTGGTGGTGAGGGCGATGTAATAGATCACTTTTCAGGTAAAGCAATTGATACTTACCTGAAGCACTTTGATGATGTTTTCAGTGATTACGACATTAAATCGTTAAGAGGTTACTTTAACGATTCTTATGAAGTTGATGATGCTTCAGGTCAGGCAAACTGGACAAATGACATGTTCAATGAATTTATTTTAAGAAGAGGCTATGACCTGAGAAAGGAACTTCCTGCCTTGTTCCAGAAAGACACTCCTGAAAAAAATGCCAGGGTCCTCTCAGATTACCGGCAGACTGTTGCAGAACTCATACTCGACAAATTCACGACACACTGGACAGTGTGGGCCAACAAACAGGGGAAGATCACCCGGAACCAGGCTCATGGCTCTCCCGGGAATATCCTGGACCTTTACGCCGCATCAGATATTCCTGAAACAGAAGGAAATGAAATTACAAAGCTTAAGTTCGCCTCATCAGCGGCAAATGTTACAGGTAAAAAATATGCTTCATGTGAAGCGGCTACATGGCTTGGAGAACACTTTATATCATCACTTGCTGATGTAAAAAAAGCGGCTGATCTCTTTTTTCTGGGTGGAATTAATCATCTCTTCTATCATGGAACATGCTTCTCTCCTCAGAATGAACCCTGGCCGGGTTTTCTTTTCTATGCTGCTGTTGAATTTACACCTGCAAACAGTTTTTGGATTGATTTCTCAAAATTAAACAGTTATATAGCTCATATTCAGTCATTTTTACAGTCAGGAAAATCAGATAATGACATCCTTCTTTACTTCCCGATATTTGATCGTTACGCCGACTATGGCAAAGGTATGCTTGAACATTTCGATGCCATCAATCCGGCATATAACGGGACATCTTTTAAAACAGGGGCAGAAACAATGCTTGAAAAAGGATACTCTTACGACTATATCTCTGATCTGCAGATCAAAAACACTGATGCAAATGGAGAATTGCTGGAAACCGAGGGAAACACCTACAAAACTCTGATACTTCCCGGATGTAAATATATCCCACTCGAGACTTTTGCGAAAATTCTCTCCCTGGCCAACAATGGGGCTAAAATTATAGTATACGGAAACCTGCCCGAAAATATTGCAGGATGGGCCGATCTGGAAGCAAGGAATGATGATTTCAGAAAGATGAAAGATGGACTCGATTTTAAACCGGCCAATTATAAAAAAATAGTTCAGGCTGAAACAGGAAATGGAAAGATAATTATGGGCAGCGATCTAAATGATCTTCTGACTTTTGCAGGTATCCGGCGTGAATCAATGACCGATTATGGCATTAAGTTTATAAGAAGGGAAAGCAACTCCGTTTCAACATATTTCATTAAAAATCAGTCTGATAAAGTGTTCGATGGATGGCTCCCGTTAAGTTCGGTTGAATCCTCCATTGCAATATATGATCCAATGACCGAAAAGGCCGGAACCACAAAACAACGCAGAACACAGGATGGAGGATCTGAGATATTATTGAAGTTGAATCCAGGAGAAACAGCGATTGTTGAAACATTCAAAGGCAAAATATCCGGAAAGCCTTATCCACATTATGAGAACATCTCTGACCCGGTTGAGATATCGGGAAAATGGACTATTGATTTTGTTACAGGCGGACCTGTTCTCCCTGAATCAATAGAAGTGACTAATCTTGTATCATGGACTGATTTTGGTGGTGATGATGTAAAGAACTTTTCAGGCACTGCAAAATATTCAATCATTTTCAATAAGCCTGCAGGAAAAGCTGACGTGTATTCAATAAATCTTGGCAAAGTACTTAATAGTGTAAATGTTACACTTAATGGGGCTGAGATCGGCACATTGATTGGCCCTGATTTCAGCATAGTAATGGATAAGAAACAATTAAAGTCAGTCAACACACTCGAATTGAAAGTATCCAACCTGATGGCAAACAGAATTGCTTATCTCGACAGGAACAAGATTGAATGGAAGAAATTCTATAACGTTAATATGTCTGCGCGCTTAAGGGAAAACAACAAAAATGGCATTTTTGATGCTTCGGACTGGAAACCGCTGGAATCGGGACTGTTGGGACCGGTAACGATCACACGTTTATGGTAGAATCACACATATGGTAGAACCACAATGCATTGTGGTCCTACCATGCACATTAATCCATAAGGGTTTGGTAAACCAACGCTCTGAATTTATCCGGTATTTCACCATGACTGAAGGGACTCTGCTGCAGGAATAAAAGACAAACCAGTCGCGCTTTTGGATCAGCCCAGTACGTAGTGGAAAAATAACCTCCCCAGGAAAACGATCCCTCTGAAATACCAATACGTGCCTGACCTTCCGCAGTTGTAATCTGAAACCCAAGTCCAAACTTATCAGCACCAAGATTCAGTTTTCCGATCTGGTTAGAAGTAATAAGCTCGACTGTCCTTGGGGCCAATAATCTTTTTCCATTATACTCACCCTTATTCAGCAACATCTGCAAAAAGATTGCATAATCCTTTGTAGTTGAACTTAAACCGGCACCCCCTGAATAATAAGTTCCGGCTGCAAGAGGATAGTTCACAAAATCACCTGTTGTGTTAACCAGTTTTTTGTTATCTCCTTCAGAAATCACTTTTACAAGCCTGTCATATTTTGACGCAGGCAGATAAAAATAAGTGTCATTCATCCCCAGTGGTTCAAAAATATATTTGCGCAAATACTGATCAAGTGTTTCACCCGACAGAACCTCAACAAGATAACCGATTACATCAGTATTTAACCCATAAGTAAATTTCTCGCCTGGATTATGAACTAATGGCAGTTTACCCAGTGCTCTTATCTTATCCCCAAGAACTAATTTCTCTGATACAAAACCTGTAGGAATGTCTGATTTAGCATAGATCTCCCTCATATTCTGGGCACCTATACCCGGATAGTCAATACCAGAAGTATGAGTTAGGAGGTCCCGTATTTTTACTTCGCGGCCGTTCCCCGTGATCCTGGCGGGCGCGGACGACTATTGGGAAGGCCTGCTCGCGTGGATCAACTCGACGCTGGTGGCGCGTGGCAAGGTGCGGCCCGACGAGGTGGC